>JAAANX010000022.1 GCA_009909085.1 Cyanobacteria bacterium GSL.Bin1
TGCGCTTCTGGTGTGACAAGTATATGAGTGGAGTGCCACGCTTGGTGACTTCTTGGGCGCACGTGCTATTCGCGGTGCTATCCTAGTCTCACAACTAGCTCCTCAAGCGTTAATTCCCATCCTCCCGATGGTACTAAGATCTATTATAAAGACTTAACAGTAAGACTAACAAGTATGATGGAATCGGTTGTTTCCGTTGATTGGCTATTCAACTCTCTCGATGATCCCAACGTTGTCGTCATTGACTGTCGCTTCCAACTTTCTGACCCCAATTGGGGACGCCAGCAGTATGAAACCAGCCACATCCCAGGTGCATTTTACTTGGACTTGAATCAAGATTTATCGTCACCGGTACAAAAACATGGCGGACGCCATCCTCTTCCTAATTCAAACACCTTCGCCCAAAAATTAGCAAAGATGGGCATTCATTTTAACCAAACCTTAGTGGTCGCTTATGATGACTCCCGTTGTGCTTTTGCGGCACGGTTATGGTGGTTATTACGATACTTAGGGCATGATCAAGTTGCCGTCTTAGATGGCGGATGGAAGGTTTGGAAAAATGCCGGTTATCCCGTGAGTACAGAAATTCCTTCCTTAGCAGCGGGAAACTTTATCCCTCAGCCACGAGAACATTGGGTCGTCGATCGAGAAGGAGTGAAAGCGCGTCAAGCTGATGAGAAGGCAGTGATTATCGATTCTAGAGATCCGGATCGTTATCGTGGAGAAAGAGAACCCATTGATCCGGTGGCGGGACATATTCCAGGGGCATTGAATTTTCCTTGGAAAACGGTCACTGACGAACAAGGGAATTTGTATCATCCAGCCAAACAGCGACAACGTTGGTTAAATGGAGAGTCTTCTGTTGAAGAGAACCAGGAAAAAATTGTTTATTGTGGGTCTGGAGTGACAGCTTGTGTCAATTTATTATCCTTGCATTTAGCGCAACTTCCTCATGGTAAACTCTATTCTGGAAGTTGGAGTGACTGGTGTTCATATTTATAAGGAGGGAACGCAGTTTAGAAAGTGTAGAAAAGGTTAGTTTCCTTTCATCTATATTTGTATAAAGCTGGTATGGTTACAGAATAATGAATGAATAAAAAGCGGTGAAGTTTGAATATGATCTAGCTAAGAGCGAGAGCAATCAGTTTAAGCATGGAATTAACTTTGAACAAGCACAGCAACTATGGTTAGATCCCCGACGAGTTGAGATTCAAGCCAAGTCAATGATCGAACTTAGATTTATGGTAATCGGTAAAATTGAAGGTAGATGTTGGTCTGCAATTGTTACCTATCGTGAGCAAACTGTTCGCATCATTTCTGTAAGGAGATCGCGCAAAGAAGAGGTGGGGTTATATGAATCCTGAAGAATTAGAGAGAAAATTTGATGCCGGTGAAGATGTCTTAGAGTATTTTGATTTATCTACCCTCAAACGTCCTGGGTTAGAAGTTAAGAGGGTCAATGTTGATTTTCCTCAATGGATGATAGATGCACTAGATAGAGAAGCGCAACGGCTTGGGATTCATCGACAGGCAGTCATCAAAACTTGGATCGCGCAGCACTTAGATCAACAAGTCGAAAAAGTTACTAAATAAGGCAAGGAAAATTTTTACCAAAAATCGTTTTCTTCTTATTTCGCTTTGATTTCAACATTGAGCGCGGTTTGATTTTCACATCGCCAAAGCCATGCCATCGGCGCGCGGTTCCGAGGCGGCAACAAATACGCCATTTTGCTTGAGAATTATTTGTCCTTTACCAAACATTCCTTTGCTCGGATTCACTCTGACTTCGTGACCCCGTTGAGAAAGCGCAATCATGACTTCCGAGGGAATCCCTGTTTCTAAAACGACCCGTTGATCTGCTAAATAGCGCCAGCGCGGGGCATCTAAGGCAGTTTGGGGGTTCATATTGTAATCAGCAAGATTAGAAACCACCTGCAGGTGACCTTGCGGTTGCATCTGTCCACCCATCACCCCGAATGTGCCTAAGGGTTGATCCTCTTGAGTGAGGAAGCCGGGCATGATGGTGTGAAAGGGGCGTTTTCCAGTGGCAAAAGCATTGGGATGTTCCGCTTCTAAGCGAAAACAACTCCCACGGTTGTGCAAAGCAATGCCCGTTTCTGGAACCAAAATCCCACTACCAAAGCCTTCATAATTTGATTGAATGAGAGACACCATTAACTCTCCATCTGCTGCCGTTAAATAAACCGTGCCGTGATCCGCAAAACTAGGCTCAATCTCAGTGATGGCTTGTTCGCTAATTAATTGGCGACGTTGCGTGGTATTTTCTGCAGACAGAAGCGTTTTGTAATCTAGATTCATCCAACTCGGATCGGCAAGATAACGGTTAATATCGGCAAACGCGAGTTTCATTGCTTCAATTTGCCAGTGATACCGCTGTTCGCTGTCGTAAGGAACGGATTTGAGATCAAAGCCTTCCAAGAGGTTTAAGGCAATGAGTGTGGCAATGCCTTGAAAGTTAGGTGGCAGTTCCCAAACTCGGAAATCACGATAGGTTGTCGATATGGGATTAACCCACTCGGCTTGATGGTGTTTCAAGTCCTCTCGGCTGAGAAAGCCGCCGGTATCGGCAGCAAAATTAGCAATTTTTTCCGCTAATTCTCCTTGATAAAACGCCTCGCCACCGCTTTGCGCGATCGCGCGTAAGGTCTTGGCATGAAGGGGACTGCGCCAAATTTCTCCCACTTTCGGGGCGCGTTGATTGGGAAAGAAGACTTCCTTAAATGCTTGATATTCTGGGGCGTCTAAATGTAAGTAATAAGATTCTGCTTGTTGCCAGGCTAAGGCAGTCACTGGAGAAACTGGAAATCCTTCTTCCGCGTAGCGGATGGCAGGGGCAAATAATTGTGCAAAGGGAAGTTTTCCCCATTTATTCCACAACTCCCGCCAAGTGGATACAGCACCGGGAACAGTGACGGTTGCCCAACCTAAACGAGATTGCCGTTGCTGATTAAAAACGTCTGCCTTTAAACCTTGGGGACTTTTCCCCGAACCATTCAAGCCGTGGATTTGCCCATCCCAGACTAACGCACAAGCATCACCCCCAATGCCATTTGAGGTGGGTTCGACTACGGTTAACGTAATTGCCATGGCAAGGGCAGCATCGATCGCGTTGCCTCCAGCGCTCAACATTTCTATACCGGCTAAGCTGGCTAAGGGTTGACTGGTTGCCACAGCACAACGATTTCCCAGCATGACGCGCCGTTGGGAGGGATAAGGATAATAACTTAATTGATCGTGATCTAAATTCACCAAGAATTGTCCTTGAGGATGTGGATTAGGGATGAAGACAACGTAGTTGTCTATAGGGTATCGTCAACTACCCACACTCAATCGCTAAACGCGATGTGATTGGGGCTTGTTTCTGCCGTCCACCGCAGTTCCATAAACCTCGAAAGGCGCATGGCTTTGGCTTCATTCGGCGAAACATCAGCACTTCGACTGCGCTCAGTGCTAGGGCAGGCTGACAAACTACCCGTACTCACCCAGTCTTGCCGAACGAGCAGCGTTCTCATTGCTATGTTCCTAGCTCCTACCAAGTCAGCATGGAGGTCAAACCCGCAGTTCTCACAGTGAAAAGTTAACCCTTTGTTAGGTCGGTTCGTCCGAGAAGTATGCCCACAACAAGGACAACTTTGGGAAGTGTAATCAGCATCTACTTTGACGGCCATAGAATTATTTAAGACGGCCTTATAGTCAATAAATGATTGGAGTTCAGCAAAAGACCAACTTGCTTGTTTGTGGTTGGCTTTTCTTTGTTTGGTAGATGCTTTTTTACTCTTACGACGAGGTTGGGTTCGTTCTCGAAGGTGGGTTAAGTTCTCCAAACCAATAAGGGAGCTAGGTTTAGCAATACTTTTAGCAATTTGGTGGTTAATGTCAGCGCGAAACCGTCTTTCTCGTCCAGACAAAGACTTTAATCGTCTCTTAGCTGAACGAGTGCCTTTGCGCTGCACTTGCTTCCTCTTTCTTTGATAGTGACTTGCTTTGTGGACAACTGCTTTACCGTTATAGAAATTGGTCTGGTTTTTCGTATCAGTTTCTACTGCGAGGTAACGTTGACCAACATCAACACCACTAACCCGCTTAATATCTGAAGGTTGAATGTCAGGCTTTTGTATTTCTAGACTGACCAGCAAATAGTAAGTCTTGTTGGAAGAAGTATAAAAGATCTTTGCCCCACTAGCTTTGGCAATCCCAGACTGAATTAGGTCTAAGTGTTTCTGATAGCCAGAGAAGGAAACTTTAATTCTTCCTTGTAAAGTAATGATACTCACTCCTTCCCTAACGAAGGAAAAGTCTCTTCCATAATTGAGGTTGCAAGTACGAGATATAAACTGAGGTGGTTGATCTAACCCCTTGTATCTTTTCTTGGTATATCCTTGCTTACGATGTTGATTATTCTGTTTAACTTTTGTCCAGAGTGTTCGATAGGTAGCTCCTACTTGACGGCAGACATTGCAAGCCATCTGAGCAGGAAGACGGAACTTGTCTCGAATGTCGTAGTAAACGAGCTTTTGTAACTTGTTAGCACTACTGGTGCGATTATTCTTGAACGCTACTTGTGAAGTGTAGTTCATTGCATCACGATAACATAAAGAAACCTCTCTCAAGAGCGTTTTTTGCTCAGTCGAGAGGTTCAACTTCAATTTGGCTGTGATGACTTGTTTCATGGCTAGATAGCTTCACGAACGGTTATATTATAATGACTTGGTGAAGATGTGGCAATTCCTGACCGGAGCTTTAGTGAGGAGCTGTCGAGTTGCAGAACGCGGAGGTTTATGCGCTCCGTCCTGCGACTAATCGCTTGCGCAATGTCGTCGGAGAATCCTTGCCACATTTGTTAAAAGTTAATCTTAAGCGAGGAAAAAAAGCGCCGTGGTTCCTTTACGCGATCAAAACCCGACTAAAATTACACCTTATGTTACTTATGTCTTGATTGGGCTCAATATTGCAATTTTTTTATATGAAGTTAATTTAAGTCCACCACAGTTAGAAGTGTTCTTTAAACTTTATGCGGTTGTTCCTGCGGAATTGACCGCCAGTTTTCGAGGGATTAGTGTTAATCAACCGGTTCCGGAATGGCTGACGTTAATTACTGCCCAGTTTTTACATGGCGGGATTCTCCATTTAGGAGGAAATATGCTTTATCTCTGGGTGTTTGGGGATAATATTGAGGAAGCCTTGGGACGAGTGCGATATGTGATTTTTTATCTGTTGTGCGGGATCTTAGCCAGTCTAGCGCAATGGTTTTTCTCCTCACAATCGGGCGTTCCTTCGTTAGGGGCAAGTGGCGCGATCGCGGGGATCATGGGGGCTTATGTCTTACGGTTTTATGATCGAGAAATTCTCACCCTGCTACCGATTTTTATTATTTGGACGACCATTCGCGTGCCTGCGATTTTCTTCATCGGTTTTTGGTTTATCCAACAAGCCTTTTACGGAGTCGCTAGCCTCAATACTTCCGCCAGCATTGGCATGGAAGGCGGTGGCGTTGCTTATTGGGCACACGCCGGCGGGTTTGTCTTTGGAGCGATCTTAGGACCCATCCTCGGCTTATTTGACAAAAACCAAGATACTTATTATTAAAAGATTATTTTCTTTTTACCCTTCTCTGGGTCAAGAACGTTATCTTGTAGAGCAGTGAGCTAGCGACAAATTCTTGAAAGCCTTATGACCCCGAACGAACTTTTGATGTTAGTGGTTCTTCTCAGTCCCGGAATTTTACTTTCTGTAATCGTGATGGTGACCTTTGCTGAAGGGGGTTAAGCCGTTACCCATGATCACTACCCAGTGACCCGTTCCCAAATGTTGGTTCAAGGGGAACGGGTCAGGGAGAAAAGAATCATAACGTGGATTGTTGAACTTTAGGCTCCTATTCCCTGTTCCCTATTGCCTCATTTTAGCCAGGCCATTAACTTGATTTCAGCACTAAATATCTTGACTATGATCCATACGAGTTTCGAGTTCCATACGCTGCTCCATTTGGCGCAAGAAGTAACCGGTCATCATTGCTGAAGCCAACATATTGGATAGATTATCTTGATCGGTAGTGACTTGAACTTGGAAATGTTCAGAAGGAAGCATCCCGACCAGCCCTTGCACATTCTGGGATACAATTTGTTTGGCGTCGGGGCTGATGGAGCGAGCAATTTCCGCTAAAACATCAGGATTTTGTTGTTGGAGATATTCCAAGAGTGAATTATCAGGTTGTTCATCAGAAGACGCGGATGATTGGTTGTCGCTTGCGTCAGAATTAAAGAAGTTAGGGTCAAATACCATCAGTAAATGTTGTAGAGTGAAGACCTGCTTACACACCAGTTTAAACCATGATGGAATTAATCTCCACGTTATTCAGCGATGCAGTTTATTGATCAAGCCGAAATTGAAGTCATTGCGGGGAAAGGAGGAGATGGCATTGTCGCCTTTCGTCGGGAAAAATATGTGCCGGCTGGCGGTCCAGCTGGCGGCAATGGGGGGAGAGGCGGTTCAGTCATCTTGGAAGCGGATGAAAATTTACAGACCCTCCTCGATTTTAAGTACAACCATTGCTTTCGGGCAGAAGATGGCAAACGGGGAGGACCGAAAAATAAAACTGGGGCTAATGGGCGCGATCGCGTTCTTCATGTTCCCTGTGGAACCATTGTTTATGACCTTGATACTGAAGAAATCATTGCCGATTTAGTTTACCACCAGCAACAAGTGTGTGTCGCCCAAGGCGGGAAAGGGGGTTTAGGTAATCGCCATTTTCTCAGTAATCACAATCGCGCCCCCGAAAAAGCACTGCCTGGACTTGCTGGAGAAGAGTACCGGTTACGTCTTGAATTGAAACTTTTGGCAGAAGTCGGGATTATTGGCTTACCCAATGCCGGAAAATCCACTTTAATTGCGGCAATTTCTTCGGCTCGTCCCAAAGTTGCCAATTATCCGTTTACGACCTTAGTTCCCAACTTAGGCATTGTGCGTAAACCCAGTGGTGATGGCACAGTTTTTGCTGATATTCCGGGGTTAATTGCCGGGGCGCATCAAGGGGTTGGTTTAGGGCATGAGTTTTTACGCCATATTGAACGCACGAAAATTCTGATTCATTTGATTGATGTCACTGCGGAAGCACCAGTGGACGATTATCAAATCATTCAAGATGAATTATTGGCGTATAAACCCAGTTTAGCCGAGCGCAAACAAATTTTAGTCTTGAATAAGGTGGATGCAGTAGATGAGGAAATTGAAGCAGGTGTGAGAGCGCAATTTAGCAAGGTGACCAATGACTCAATTTTATCGATTTCTGCCGTGGCGCGATCGGGCTTAGACGAATTGCTGAATCAGGTTTGGGAGGTGCTAGAACTGGTTCCTAACTAGCGGCTATTGATTTTTTCTTCTTATTTCTGATTGCAATCATAATCTAATTTTTTTGCGCGCTCTCAATCTCAATCAATTGACCCCTAAAACGCGATCGCGCTTTATAAAAGTTAATTACTTGGTAGTTTCCTTTGCAGAAATCACCTTATTCTTCCGGAGTTTTTGTGTCTTCAGGGGTGTTTTGTGGTTGTTGTTGAAGCATGTGTTGTTGCTGTTCACGAAACTGGGATGCAGCAGAATCAAGATTTTGCTGCTGATCAAGGCGGTATTCTTCTAGAGAACGACTTCTTCTGAAATTGGACTGATGGATTAAATCAAAGGGCTTGAACCCGTCTCCTAACTCAGTTGAAAATGTGTCTTGTTCACTGGATGGATAAGGGCTATCTTGTTCGAGAGGGGTTTGAGCAGATGCAGAGGACAATCCCATGGTAGAGAGTAAAGCCAGACTAACGCTAAAACTGAAAAATAAGTAACGAATCATAATAAGCGTAATAATTGGTGGGTAAACTTTTTTTATCATATCAATCTCGATCAATGTCAGAATCGACTCAAACCTCCGCTTCTGAAACCCCCAATTCTTCTGCAAACCATTCCACTTCACGACAACTGGCTTTAGTGGGCGCGATCGCGCTCTTAATTTTAGGTTGGCTCTGGGATAATAATTGGCTCATTGTACCCGGAATGATCAGTGTCTTTTCTTTATCTTGGTCAGTCGTTGTCTCCCCTGTGCAATTGCTCTATCAGCGTTTAAAGCCTCTCCCTTGGATCGCCGTGTTGGCTTGGTTTGGATCGATTCTTACTGTTCTGAGTGGATTGAAATTATTGGGAGTCGGACAACGCATCAATGAACGATTGACAGCGATTAAATGGGATGAATTTGGCTCTTGGGGAGAATGGTTTGGGGCGCTCGGACAAATTTTAATTGCAGTGATTGCGGTTTATGTGGCGTGGCGACAATATGTCATTTCTCGAGATTTAACGATCCAGCAAAATTTAATTACGCAACAGCAAACCATTGATACGTATTTTCAAGGCATCTGTGAATTGGCTCTGAGTAATGATGGCTTTCTCGAAGATTGGCCACAAGAACGAGCGTTTGCTGAAGGGCGCACGGCTGCAATTTTAAAGAGTGTTGATGGACCAGGCAAAGCGAAAATCATCCGCTTTTTGTCGCAATCTCGACTCTTAACCCCTCTCAAGCGCGATCGTCATTTAGGACGCCCGATTTTAGATGGTGAAGGGGGCTACGCAGAAGATCGACAACAAGGGATTCGTGTTATCGATCTGGGGGTGATGCTAGCTGGGGCTGATTTAAGTGGAACTGACTTGCGTTGGAGCGATTTAAGTGAAGCAAATTTCGTGCAGTCTCGATTTGATGGTTGTGAATTTTATGGGGCTAACTTATCTCGTAGCATTTTCTACGAAGCCAGTTTGGTTAATGCTGACTTGAGAAACACCCGTTTATTTTATGGGTCAGTGGAAACAGCAACCCCTCGCCGTCGGGGTAAAATGGGGAATTACGAAACGGGAGAAGGGACAGGTGCTGTCATTGAAAAAGCTAACTTTACTGGGGTTCAGGGATTAAGTGAAAGCCAACGGACTTATTGCTGTGCTTGGTGTGGTGAAGCGGCGAGAAAAACGATTCCGGGCGGATGTGAAGGGATTCCCAATCGGTTGGGACGATAAAAATAGTTAGATAATAGTTAGATAATAGTTAGATCTGCAATCAATCCGCTACGCGATTGCGCATCACCTAAGTTAAGTCTTTTTTACTCAGAAATTGTTTTTAAGAGAATACAATGTTTCCTTGGCTCATGTTGTCCTTGGCAGCCTTTTTTCTCGCTGATCGGGGTTAGTTTACTCTGATTACGTAAAAATTTACCACAGTAGTAAAGAGCAATTCTCAGCAAAAAGCAAGTGATACTTTCTTAAGTGGACTATTTCTAAAGTGGTAATCAATAAACAAAATTTGAGAGCAGTTTCTGGCAAAATAAAAGGCAAGCAAGACTAAACGTTTATCTTGTTAATTAATTTCTAAAAACTTTTTTCTTGAATTCAGCCCTCGAACCAAAAAGAATAGAAAGAATATGACTGCAAGCAACCACTCTGTGAATCCTTCCCTTTCTCCAACTTGGTTAACACCTGGCGTCCCAGAAATGCCCGATTCTGACCTTGCTCCAACCCAACTCTCCAATCACCAGTTAATTCTGCGCTGCCAGCAAGGAGTAAAGCCTGATCGCGCTGCTTTTTCAGAATTATTACGTCGGCATCAATCTCATGTGGAAAAGATGCTCTATCATCTTGCCCCCGACTGGTCAGATCGGGCAGATTTAGTGCAAGAAGTCTGGATCCGAGTCTACAGGAATATCCAACGACTCAAAGACCCCGTGAAATTTCGGGGTTGGCTCAGTCGCATTACAACCAATTTATTTTATGATGAGCTTCGCAAACGGAAACGCTTTAAAAGTCCGATTTCTTTAGATGCCCCCCGTCAAGTTGATGATGGAGAATTAACCTTTGAAGTCGCAACTGATTTTCCCAGCCCGGATCAAGATTTAAACAGTCAAGAGTTTTACGACCATCTCAACCGCGCGATCGCGGAACTCCCAGAAGCCTTCCGCAGTACGATCATTCTCAGAGAAATTGAAGGTTTCTCTTATGAAGAAATTGCAGAAATGACAGGGGTTTCTCTGGGCACGGTTAAATCGCGAATTGCTAGAGCGAGAGCCAAGCTACAAGATGTCTTGCAGCCCTATTTTGAGTTAGACTAAGTGAAGATACTAATTTTAATTTCTTAGTCTTAACACTAACTTCTCACCACCACTTAATGTCTTATACTCCGGCTTATCTAACATTTAGATCACCTTCAGCGGGAACTAACGTCAGTGAGTAAAGTCTGATCAGGAGGTAAAGTGATGACTAAGAAGTAAAGATTTAGTCACATCGAAATAACGGTGAAAAACATGGACAACCAACAACGCTTTGAGTTGTTAAGTGCTTATCTTGATCAAGAACTTTCTCCAGAAGAGACAAAAAAAGTTGAACAATGGTTAAAGGAAGATGAGAAAGCACAACGAACTTATCAAAATCTCTTACAATTACGATATTGTTTGCGGGAGATTCCCGTTCCATCTTCTCAGCTTCCTGCAGATGTTCTCAGTCGCAAGGTAACAGCCAAAGCACATTGGCAAAGGATGAGACAAGTTTTACTTTGGGGTGGAGGCACAATCGCTGCGCTTTTCGTTGCCATAATTGCCGGTATGTTATCGACGATTAATTCTCCTCTTCCGCGTTTAGCAAAATCGGATCAAGCAAGACTCTCCTCTAGTTCCCTCATGATTACTGTGGACCAGCCGATACTAGAAATTCCTGCTGCTCCCGTTTCTGATGCCGCATCATCCCAAACAGAACAACCTTCATCTCCCTCCTCGCCAACACCCTGATGACAAAAACATTCCGCCCAATTGTTGTACGCGCCAGAAGATCATCCGGTAGCCCCACGCTTCTCCCAATGATTCCCCAGAAAGGGTATAAATTTTCAGCCATTCTCTTTGGTATAAGTTTTCCGTTGGCGGGCGACCAGGATCATAATCTTCTAAGTCATCAATTGCAGACAGAAGCGTTTCATCATGAAACGTCAGTAAGACCCCACTGACTTGGGTATCGCCAACGGTCATTGCTGGATAGCCCACGGTTAAGGCATAAAGATGACCATAGGTATAAGCGGGCGTAATCTCGCTGACTTTTCCTTCACAATAAGGCTTAAAGTTAACTTCTCCAGGTTTGAGGGTACCGTAAACAAATACTCTCACCACTATTCTCACTTCACTTGGTAACTATAGGATGCTTTTAACATATGATAGGTTACCAGGAGTTGAGTCAATGCCAATGGATAACTTTGAATCGTTTCGCCAGTTGTGCCAATGACTTTGCCAATTCTAATTTCACTATCGATTTCACAAAAGTTAGAGAGATAAGGGACTTCCGAACAAAGCACTTTCTCCATATCAATCACCTGCTCTTTTGTTGCATTGCCGTGAATTTCCAAAACATCGACTGGTTTTCCCATATCGCGATCAAGCTCTAAGTTGACAGCAGCTTTTTCTGGTTTGGTTTCAAATAAGCGCACCAAATCCGGGTGAGGAATTGTGGGTCTTAACACAAGGCGAACATTGAGATTGCCATTACTTTCTTCGCTGTGATCTTTCGGAGGATAAAAGCTGACAACCACATCCGCCCATTGACGCTGGGGACGAATAAAGGCTTCGGAGTCTGGTTCTCGTTTTTGTAAGGCTTCTAACACCTGTTCTTCGGTGTAACCGCGTTTACGGGTATCTCGCTTGACTTTCCAAGTGGCTCGTAACGATTCTGGTGGGGCAAGATAAACTTTGACATCAAAGGCATCTCGACAAGCGCGAGTGTAGTAGCCTAATAAACCTTCGAGAATCACAAATTTTCGCGGTTCGATATATTCTGGGGGATCAAACTTACCGGTGTCATGATTGTAAATGGGTTTGAGAATGGGTTGTCCCCCTCGCAAAAGTGCCATGTGCTGTTGCATGATATCAAGATAGTTACAATCTGGGTGCAGCGCGCTAAGGCCGTTTTCTTTGCGCTGAATGCGATCATAACGATGATAATCATCCGTGCAAATGACGGTCACATTTTCTTCCCCTAAAATTTGGGCAATTCCTTTTGTTAAAGTTGTTTTTCCTGCTGCACTATCACCAACAATTCCAAGAATAATTCGACGTTCAGCCATAGTTAATTATTATGCTTATCTTCAACAATTTCAATTTATTTTAGCTGTTGTTGGACAGTTTTCCTGAATTTGTTTACAACCATTCAAGATTCAATAAGTAATTCTCTCGACTTTAAAAGAATACTATTTCTGAAAATGATTGCTATAAATTGAACCACAGAGTCACAGAGAACACAGAGAATTGAAGCACTGGGATGGTCACTTCCAAGCTGAGAGATGGGATTAGAAAAGGTGATCCCTTCCTTGGTTAATTATTCTTCATTCAGTTGTTGACCAATGGTCGCAGCAGGCGCCTTCTGTTTCAGAAGGGGGAATCTGCAACTAATAGCAGTGTCTAAAAGCGTCAATCCTTCCTCTAAACCTTTGATTTGTGAGAGCTGATCTCGCAGTTGCGAAGCCCCCGGAAAACCTTTGGCATACCAGGCAAGATGCTTTCGGGATTGATAAATACCGCGATCGCCGCGATAGTCCCATAATCCTTGCAAATGTTCTTTGGCACAAGTTAATAATTCGACAGCCGTCGGTTGCGGACGTTTTTTTCCTGTTTTTAAGAAATGGTCAATTTCTCCGACTAAAAAGGGATAGCCCAGCGTTCCCCGCGAACACATAACGCCATCCGCCCCGGTTTCTTCTAAGCAACGAATGGCATCATCAACTGAGAAAATATCCCCATTGGCAATGACAGGAATCGATAAAATATCTTTTACCCGCTTGATCCAGTGCCATTGCGCCTTCCCATTATAGCCTTGGGCCCGAGTGCGCCCATGTAACGTCAGCATTTGTGCGCCGGCTGCTTCCATCCGTTGGGCAAAGTCCAAGATATTGATTTCTTCCTCACTCCAGCCCAAACGGGTTTTTACAGAAACCGGGACATCTACGGCTTGCACTACGGCTTCAACAATTGCTGTTGCCACTTCTGGTTGACGCAATAAAGAAGAACCGCCTCCTTTTTTGGTAATTTTGTTAACCGGGCATCCCATATTAATATCGACGGTTTGTGCCCCCTCGGCAACTGCTTTGCGCGCTGCTTCTCCCATAAAATCGGGGCGACAGTCAAAGAGTTGAATACTGATTGGCGTTTCATCCGGTGCAATATTCATCACTTGCGGCAATTCCTTCAAATGATGAATTTCCTTGGCACTGACCATTTCGGTATAAAGCATCGATTCCGGGGCATAACGGCGGACTAAGCGACGAAATACCTGATCGGTCACGCCTGATAAAGGAGATTGCAAGACGCGACTGTTAACAGTGACTGAACCAATGTTAAGGACTGTATTTTGAGTGAGAGTGGCTGTGGACATAATAAGGAAAGGAGGAGTTGGGGGAGACAAGGTTAAGAGGATTAACCAAGAACCAATGACTAATGACTAATGACTAATGACTACAATTTAAGAATTCTGCATCATTTTCTCTTCTGATTGCACAATTGCAAGTCCTTCTTTGAGGGCAGCTAAACGATCTTGCAGCCAATATTCATCTCGAATTAAACCAGCAATTCCTAAGCTTTCTAAGCGGTTTTTCACTTTGCCAGTGGCACCGACAATCATTACCTCTCGCCCGGCGTTGAGCGCTTCTTGAATCGCATTTTCTATGGATAACGAAGACGTGACCCCGAGAACTGGAACTTCGCTTAAATCAACAATCAACACATCATAACTGTCAATAGCACGATGCTCGCGCGCGATCGCTTTTGCCACCCCAAAAATCATAGGACCACTGAGATGGAAGAGTAAAACGCGCCCATTGGCTAAGTCTAAAATTCTGCTTTCTTCTGAACTAAGTACAATTTGATCATCGGCATCCGTAATGGCTTTCACGGCGTTATTTTGAACTTGAGAAAGGCGATCAATGGTGAGAATATTGGCAATAAATACGCCCACTGCCACTGCAACCATTAAATCGACAAAGACAGTTAATAAGACAACTCCATAAACAATGCCCGCTGCTTTCCAAGAAATTTTGTGAACCCGTTTCAGGAATCCCCAGTCAATAATATTGATCCCAACTTTTAAAACAATTCCGGCTAAGACCGCCAAAGGAATGCCAGTTGTGAGAGGGGCAGCCCAAAGCACAATCACCAATAACACCAGGGCGCGGGTTAGTCCAGATACTGCTGTACGTCCCCCGGCTTGGATATTAACGACAGTGGGAGTCGTTGCACCAGAACCGGCAATTCCACCACCAAAACCGGTGAATAAATTCGCGATTCCTTGACCAATTAACTCCTTATTGGCTTTGTATTCTTGACGAGTTAAGCCCTCAGAAACGACACAAGTCAGTAAACAATCGATCGAGCCGACGGTTGCCAAGATAATGGCATTAACAAACATTAGTCGTAAATTGCCAGGAGTAAATGTCGGCACTTGTAACTCTGGTAAACCGGGAGTAATTTCACCAATGGTGCCAATGGTGCGAATATCCATTCCACTGAAAAAGATCATGGAAATTGCCGTGCCAATAATCAGAGCAATTAATTGTGGCGGAACCACTCGTTTCCAGCGCGACGGATATAAAAATAAAATGGCTAAGGTAATAACCCCTAACAACGTTTCCCAAGGGTCAAGATTGGTAATTAGCGTCGGCAGATTTTTAAGGACACCAAGCACTCCGCCTTCCGGCGTTTCTTGTCCTAAAAATGGAGCAAGTTGGACAAAGATCAAAATCACCCCAATTCCGGTCATAAAACCAGAAATGACGTTATAGGGGAGCATTGTAATATAGCGTCCTAAACGGAGAACCCCAAACAGAATTTGAAATCCGCCCGCCATCATAATGACCGTAAACGCCATGGCTAACCCTTGTTCTGGGTTGTTCGCTGTGAGTTCCGTAATCACGGCAGTCACAATGACGGTCATGGGACCCGTTGGCTCAGAAATGAGACTCGGTGTCCCGCCAAACAACGCCGCAAAAAAGCCAATTAAAACCGCTCCCCATAACCCAGCGGCTGCACCAGCCCCAGAAGCAATCCCAAAGGCTAACGCCATCGGTAGCGCAACAACTGCGGTCGTGATTCCCCCAAGGATATCCCCTTGGAGGTTACGAAAATGAATTGTATTGGTAATGTTCATTGTAAGTTTTTCAATTATCCAGAATTAGTGTAGTGCATCTAGCGGAATAACAATACCGGGAGTTGCGTACTTCTGAGTACTTGTGCTGTGGTACTGCCAATAATGAGGGGGCGAATCCGACGATGTCCGTAAGCCCCCATAATAATCAAACTAATATCATGTCCATCGGCGTAACTGGCAATGATTTTTTCGGGATTGCCTTCTAAAACCTGACAAATCGGCTCAAATCCTGCAGCCCGTGTTTGTTCTTCTGCTTCTTGATTTCGTTTTTGAGCTTTTTTATCTTGAGCGGTTCTGGCGACGGTCAGGATATGGAGTTCTAATCCTTGAAAGGCTGGCGACTTGACCAGAAACCGCAACATTTTCTGACAACTTTTCCCACCATCGTAGGCAAAGAGTAAGCGTTTAATGGGCTTAAATTGACGAGGCGTAACCAAGCATGGTTTATGACTCCCTCGTAGAATTCGCTCCGTGTTTCCGCCCAAATGGTTGGAGGCAAACGGGGCATTTTCTCCTCGTTTCCCCAAGATAATTAAATCGGCATGGGTTTCAAATTCGTGAAAACAATCCACCAGAAACCCAGTTTCGTGGATGGTCTTAACATCTTGGACGCCTTCAGACGCTAATCGTTGTTTGGCATCTTCAAGGATTAGTTTTGCCCGTTCATGATTGATTTTGGCTTTCTCATGTTCGAGTTCGACTAGTTTGCTTAGTAAATCTTTGGCAGCATCAATGCCAATACTGCCACTTAAATTCCCGGTTTCAATGGATTTTTGGGAACGAACATCGGTGACATATAAAACATCAACACAAGCATCAAGCCGAGGGGCAAGCCAAGCGGCATAGTGATAGCTTTCTTGGGCAAAAGCAGAGCCATCCGTGCATAAGAGAATATGTTTCATTGGTTTAGTTTAAGTAGATTAGTGACTGGCAACTTCTTCGAGAGCATCGGGTTTGTCATGAATCGCAAGGCGATCGAGCATTTTTGCACTGTCTTCATTTAGCCCCACTAGTTCTACATCTGCCCCATGACGGCGAAATTGAATCACAACTTTGTCAATGGCATTGACTGCAGATTGATCCCAAATATGAGCATGGGAGAGATCAATCGTCACAGTCTCAATATCTTCTTTGAGATCAAAGGCGTTTAAAAACTGTTCGACAGAGACAAAGAAAATTTGTCCAGCAACGCTATAAGTGCGGTGCATCCCATCAGAGCTTAAGGTTTTATCGACAAAAACGACTTGGGCAATTTCACGAGAAAAGAAAATTGTACTGAGGGCAATTCCAACCACTACGCCAATGGCTAAGTTATGAGTCAAAATAGTAATTAATACGGTTGTTACCATGACAAAGGTTTCACTGCGAGGCACTCGGGGAATATTGCGAATAGATGACCAGCTAAAGGTGCCAATGGAAACCATAATCATCACAGCAACCAGAGATGCCATGGGAATTTGTTGAACCCAATTCCCGAGAAATAAAATAAAGAACAAGAGTAAAATACCAGAAATAAAGGTAGAAAGGCGTTTCCGCCCCCCAGACTGGATATTAATTACGGATTGACCAATCATGGCACACCCTGCCATTCCGCCGAAGAACCCCGTAATAATATTGGCAATGCCTTGACCTTTTGCTTCGCGATTTTTATCACTAGGGGTATCGGTTAATTCATCGAGGAGGGCTGCGGTGAGTAAGGTTTCTAGTAGTCCGACAATGGTCAGGGTTAAAGCAGGAGGAAAGATAATTTCTAAAGTTTCCAAATTTAAGGGAACCTCTGGCAGGATAAAAATAGGAAAGGCAGTGGGTAATTCTCCCATATCTCCTACTGTGGGGACATCAAGTTCTAGAAAAATCGAGACTGCTGTCAGTAAAACAATGGCAACCAGGGGAGAAGGAATGGATTTTGTAATTCTGGGAAAAAGATAAATAATGCCTAACCCGACGGCAACCATGACGTAAACTTCCCAGGAGGCATTATTCAGTTGTGGAAATTGTGAGGTGAAAATTAAAATGGCAAGGGCATTGACAAACCCAATCATCACCGCCCGTGGCACAAATTTCATTTGTTGGTCGAGCTTAAAAAGAGCAAAGACAATTTGCAAGATACCTGTCAATATTGTGGCTGCAAAGAGATATTGCAGACCCTGTTCTTTAACCAGATTAACCATAACCAGTGCCATTGCCCCCGTTGCACCGGAAATTAAGCCGGTGCGTCCACCAAAGATGGCAGTAATGACTGCAATAACGAAAGAGGCATATAACCCAACTTTCGGATCCACCCCAGCAATTAAAGAAAACGCGATCGCTTCTGGAATTAAAGCTAAAGCAACAACGGCACCGGCAAGAATATCCTTCTGAATGTTAGAAAACCACTCTCGTCTGAATAAGGTTAAATCCAAATTTTCTCCTTAATTTCGTAACTACACTACTTTGATAAAAATACAAATGTTTCTAACCGTAAGCCGTTTAATTAATCACGTGCAATGGCTGACGGGCAATTCTCTTTTTCTGAAAAAAACTTCAATATTTTTCCATTCTTACGTAATACTTGTTACGTCTTATGGTGGACAATCCCTCTTATTTGTAGCTTGGGAAAAGAGATTGATGGGTTGCATAGTTTGGAGTGAGGTGCTGATTGTCTTAAAAAACTATTTAGAACTATTTAGACAGAGTTTAGGCTATCATAGGGTGGGATGATCTGCAATAAAGGTTGACGATTTAGGGAAGCCAGTGTTCGTCTAAAACTTGTTCTAAGGTGGCAATGGGTTGTTCGGGAAATGTGTTCAGAGGAAGCTGCGATCGCGCTGCAGCAATTTCTCGTCCATCTTGATAACACTCAGCAAAAATTTCTTCTAAATAAGGTTTCAAGCTCGGACTATCTGCCAGTTGATCTTTAATTTGCTTACGAAAATTGGCAATTTCTCCTTCCCAATGACCACGATTATTTTCAACTTCGGCTTGCCAATAGTTTAATTTCAGCAAGTGTTCAAATACTCTTCTAAGAAGGTTCTTGAGTTTCCTTTTTTCACGACGACTCAAATCGGATAATTCCTCAAGTAAGTTATCCCAATCAACGGTGTTAAATTCTTTATTTTCTAACTGTTTAACGGTTGCTAATACCCAAAGATTATAATCAGTTTCGTATAAACTTTTTTTTGTTGATTGTGATTCTGTAAACATAGTCTTTTTTGATGATTACTTTGACAGAAAAGAGAATACTGAAAACGACCCGCTACTTCATGAGTAGCTTGTAGTAATCATTAGGGAAGCCAGTGTTCGTCTAATACTTGTTCTAAAGTGGCAATGGGCTGTTCAGGAAAGGTTTTAAGAGGAAGCTGCGATCGCGCTGCAGCAATTTCTCGTCCATCTTGATAACATTCAGCAAAAATTTCAAACAAATAGGGTTTAAGACTAGGACTTGTTTTGAGTTCTTTTTTAATCTGTTTGCGAAAGTTGAGAATTTCGGCTTCCCAATGACCGCGATTATTTTTAATTTCGCTTTCCCAATATTTTAATTTCAGAAGATGCTCAACTAAACGCATTAATAAA
>JAAANX010000023.1 GCA_009909085.1 Cyanobacteria bacterium GSL.Bin1
CTGAGCAAGACTTTCATCACATTGGGATTGAATATCAAGAATTTGGGGATGATCGGCATCAACAATCAATTCAAAAGGCTCAAGAAACTATTCCACCTCTGGTTGAAAAGCTGATTGCGGCCAACAAGCAGTCTTGAGGATCAAGTGGAAGCCTTTCAGCGGATTTCTGCCAGCAATTAACAGGGAAAGAAAGGCTGGGCGATCATAGAAAACAGTTAGCGGTTTTTCGTCAATGGCATCAGTGTACTGAGTTGCGATCGCGTCGTAGGTGTTTCCCGTGTGTTTAGACATCTGCTTAATCTTGTGATCTCGTGGTTCTGTTTTCTAGAAAGAGACAAGCGCTTCCCCGATTTGATTTAAAGATGTTTTTGATCTTGACCGCAAGCGCTTTTCCGAGCATCTGATGTTGAGGGGCTGAAATGTGAATTCCATTTCAGCCTGCGGTAACGCCAATGGCTCCCGTTGCATCGAGGAATGGCACACCAGCAGTCTTGGCAACCTTATGATAGGCTTCCCCAAACCCCTTTGACTCAACCTGAGCCCCACTGAAATGCTCGGCAATATAAGGATGGGGCATCTCTCCAGTTTGAGGGGGTGCGACGATGAAAACTTGGGGTGCATCATAGGTATTGGAAACACTCCCGCTAGAGCGTTCGACCAATGCAATCAGTTGCGCGATCGCAGCAGCTGAGTCTTTAGTGGTTCGGTGGAAGGGCGCTTTCAAATCGTTGGTACCGAGCAGAATAAATCGTTGGTACCGAGCAGAATAACGACGAGATCCACGGGAGCATAAGCTGCTAAAAGCCCAGGCAGTGTCTTCGCGCCATTAAACGCTTCCCCGGATACAATTCCAATGGGAGTTGGATAATCTAGATTGGTCGTGCGATTGTTCAATCCATTCTCGATAACCTCAAAACCGCTTCCCAATTCCCTTTGCATTACTCCTGAAAAACGCTGGGACAGAGGAAAACGAGTCGTGGGAAAGCCTGATTCAGTGGGAACCCAGCCCCAGGTATTAGAATCGCCGTATACTAAGACTCGGATGGGATGGGATGAAGGAGTTGAAAACATCGGCGGCGCGATCACCCATTTAAGCGCCCGTTTGACAATTAAGTTCATCGGAAATCCTCTTCTTGTTTTTTGACAGAACTATTTGTAGAGTTAAGGTCTATCTTCAACTGGATGGAAGATATCGACGCGATCGCGATCGGAACTGGTGTAGTCCGGGTCAACATAAATAAACACACGATGAATTAACGGTTCCTTAAACTCGAACACATTTGGGTATTCATTGAATCTGAATCTCCTTAAATTGCGGTTTTCCTGCCTAAACTCAGGCGATCAAATGTTCGATTCGATGGAGAAATTCACCTAAGAAATGGTTTTTAAGGAAAGCTCCATGCGAACATTACATTTTTTATAACGAGACTCCTGAGTATATGGAATCTTCCGGAATCCATAGCGTTGATACAAACGAATGGCATTAGAGAGTTTAGTATGTGTGCTCAAAGTAATCTTTTGAGCGCCAGCTTCACGAGCAAAGTTTAGTGCTGCTTCCATCAATCTGGCGCCATAGCCTTGGCAACGGTAAGCTGGCTCAACTGCCATTTTCGATAGTTCAAATTCATCAGTGCTTAAGGGAATGACAGCGCAAGTTCCCACAGGAATCTCATGATCCAGGATGAAGAAAATCTGTCCGCCAGGTTCAATGATAGATGAGTAGGGATCTTTGAAGACAGCTTCATCTGCGGATTCGACTTCAAAAAACTCTTCTAGCCAAAGACGGTTGAGATATTCAAAAGAGTCTTTCCAATAAGAACGGTAGGTGACAAGTTTGGCGCTCATAGAATCTAACCCTTACTGTATTGAATAAATGCTACGGAATGATGTGTTTGGCTTTTAACTGGTCAAGAGCATTCAGCATAGTCTGGCGAGCGTCTGCTGTTTCGATAAACCCAAACCGGCGCAGTTTGTTGACATCAGAAATAATGTCGGTTTCAGTGTTGAACAGCAGATCGCCAAATGCCCAGCCCACCAACTGATCCAGATTCGGTTCAACCAAGCCATGGCGTTCAGCTAAACGTTGCCAGACTTCCCCTTTGTCAGCCATATGCTCCGTCAAGGGAAGCGGTATCGGAGGAGCGATCTCTAAGACCAGATAATCGGCAATGTCGGGCCAAAGCCTTTCCCAGCGGAACACATCGCCATTAGTGACATTGAACACCTCGCCCCCTGCTTCTGGAGTGGTCGCCGCCCAAACGCTAGCTCGCCCCAGCAAATCGGCATCAGTAAACTGCATTAGCACTTTGTAGGCAACATTCGTTCCCGGGTAGCGCAGGGGAATCCCCAATTCACGGGACAGTTCTGCAAATACGCCCACTACTAGCGCAATGTTCATCGGGTTGCCGTAGATATTGCCGTCAACGACCAGATCCGGACGCAACACCACATAGTCCCATGAGGCGCTCGCAGCCCGCTGAGCGAGAATAGCTTCCTGAGCCTGATAGAGATTGGGGGGCAAATGGCTGGCATCGTCTTCTCTTGCAGGAGTCGGCACCACAGCGCCCGGCAAATGGATGCCGTAAATTTTGAATCCCTGATAGATAACGATCCTTTCGAGGGGAGCGTTGGCTTCTTCTAGAGCGCTGACCAAATGATCGAGCATTTGGGCATTTTGTTGGGCCTCAACACTCAAATTGGGATGAGGTGCTAGCGCCGCGTAGAACAGGTGAGTTGTCTCGGCAGCTTTGTCTTTGATTGCTTGAAATGCGGCTTCGCGATCGCGCAGATCGGTTTGTACTGTGTCTAAACCAGAGATCGGTTTGCGGGCAAGTCCTTTGACAGCCGCCCCATGATGCTTTAGAGCCCGCGCTGTACCCTGTCCGATAATGCCGCTGGCGCCGGCAATGAGTGCTTTCATAGAATGATTCATTGTTCTAAAACTCGATAACAACTTTACCGAAATGTTGACCTGATGCCAGGTATTGAAAAGCCTCTGGCGTTGCTTGGAAAGGAAAGATTTGATCAATAATGGGTCGAATTGTGTTAGCCGACATCGCCCTGAGCATATCGGCAAAGTCTTGGCGACTGCCAACGCTTAGCCCATGAATTTTGGCTCGTTTGAGGTTGAGGGTTACTAAATCAAGAGCGCTTTGTTGACCCTCCAGAAAGCCCACAAGGGAAATATGACCGTCCACCCGCAAAGCCTCCAGACTTTTATTAAGATTTTGACCGCCAACTGTCTCGATAATTAAATCGGTTCCATCTCCGCTTGTTGCCTCGAAGACAGCAGTTACCCATTCTGGATCACTGCGATAGTTAATTAAGTAATCGGCTCCCAAGGCTTGAGCGTGTGACAGTTTTTCATCACTACTGGAAGTAATGATGACTTTTAGCCCAGTTGCTTTAGCAAACTGTAGGGCAAAAATAGAAACGCCGCCTGTGCCATGCAGAAGAACCGTATCTCCGGGTTTTGCTTTGCTGTAAGCCAGAGCATTCCAGGCGGTGAGAGCTGCGATGGGCAATGTTGATGCTTCAGCTAGGCTCAAAAAGGCAGGAACTCTGATTAATTCATGGGCTCGAAAGCATCGATATTCAGTTAATTGACCGGGGTAGAGTCCTGACCCTGGACGAGCGTTCAAGTGGGAACTTTCCGCTGTATAGCGACCACCAATCCAGTTTGGAATGTAAGTGGTGACTACACGATCACCAGGGTGAAATTCCTTCACTTCATCGCCGATTGCTTCGATAATTCCAGCCCCATCGGAAACTGGAATCAAAGGCAAAGATAAATCAGGATTAAGGTTGCCTTCAACCAGAAGCAGATCGACAAAATTGAGCGAAGCGGCTTGCATTTTCACGAGAATATCTTGAGAACCCAGTTTAGGAAAAGGGGTAGAAACAAGTTGAAGACAATCAATGCCAAATCTGTCTTTCAACATTACTGATTTCATGAATTTGCCCTCTTATCAACTTTGATTCATGGCATCAAATGCCTGAATAATTTGTGGATGTTTTAATCTTCGCGCAGCAATTCCCACTCGAACAGAGGCAATTATGCTAAATTGCTACCATAACAATCTAGACTTTAAAAACTGTTATGGTCGATATCACCTCAAATTGGATCGCTATAAACCTAAATACTGGATTTTGGAGTTTCTCGATTCATGCAACTGTCTCCTCTTGAGTCCAATCAAGATCAAGTTTTGTATGAGCAAGTGGCAGATCGGCTACAGGCATTGATTGCCAATGGTACGTTGAAGCCAGGGGATCGCCTCCCCTCGATCCGTAAACTCAAGCAACAGTTGTCAGTTAGTTTCTCGACAGTGATCGAAGCCTATCGCTTGCTTGAAGATCGCGGACTAATTGCTGCTCGCCCTCAATCGGGGTATTATGTCAAGCCCACTGCCCTGCAGCAACACCTTGAACCCACCTTAACTGAGCCCTATGCTCGGGTTTGCGAGATTGATACCTCCTTAGCTTTTGAATTATTCAAAGAGATTGGGACTCCCGATATGGTTCAACTGGGAGCAGCGACTCCTGCCACTGATCACTTACCCGTTGCCAAGCTCAATCGCCTGATGGCAAAAGCCTTGCGAGAACATCCTAATGTCGCGCACTCCTACAATGTTCCCGCTGGTTATGATGTTCTCAGGGCTGAGATTGCCAAGCGAATGTTGGATGCTGGCTGTTCCATTCATCCTGACCACATTTTGATGACTAATGGCGCTCAGGAAGCCATTTATCTCTCGCTACAAACGGTTACTCAACCTGGAGATACTGTCGCGATCGCGTCACCGACTTATTTTGCTTTGCTAGAAATCATGAAAACCTTGGGACTGAAAGCGTATCCATTGCCCACTCATCCCCGGGAAGGAATCAGCTTATCCCATCTGGAGGAAGCCCTGGCATCTGGAAGCATTCAGGCGTGTTTATTCGTGTCTAACTTTAGTCATCCCCTCGGCACTTGTATGGCAGATACGACCAAGAAACAAATTGTTGAGTTAATCACGCAGTGTAAGGTGTCCTTGATTGAAGATGATGTTTATGGGGAGTTGTATTTTGAAGGCACTCGTCCCAAAGCCATGAAAGCATTTGATACTGAAAATCGGGTCATCTATTGTTCTTCAGTCAGTAAGACCCTTTCTCCTGGATTGCGGGTGGGATGGTGTTCAGGAGGTTGCCATCATTTGAAAGTGCTGTACAAAAAATCTCTACTGAATCGAACCAGCGCGATCGCGCCGCAGCTAGCCGTTGCCTCCCTACTCACTAACGGTGGCTACGATCATCATTTGCGTCAGCTGCGCCGGACTTATCAAGAGCAAATGAACCGAATGTTGCAAGCCATCTCGGATTATTTCCCTGCGGAAACCTGTGTCACTCAACCCACAGGCGGTCATATCCTATGGCTGGAAATGCCGGAAAGGTTTGACGCGATCGCCTTGTATCATGCTGCTTTGCAACGGGGGATCAGTATTGCGCCGGGACCGATTTTTTCTGCTTCTGGAGAGTGCTTCTATCGCTGTTTTGCTCTCAACACAACCCTTCCTTGGTCAGAAACAGTGGATCGGGCCATGCAGACGCTGGGACAGCTTGCCAAACAACAGATGGCTGTCAATCTTTTGAAGAACAACTTGATTTAAGGAAGAGAGATTTGGGCTAGGCGGACTGCTCAATTTGAATGGAAGGCTCGCACTTGACAGGAAAATTGACGGAATTGGCAATAAAACAGAATTCATGAGCTTTGGCATGGAGTTGTTTCGCTTGAGATTGATTCTCAGCAGACTGAATCGCAACTAGTAC
>JAAANX010000024.1 GCA_009909085.1 Cyanobacteria bacterium GSL.Bin1
TGGAGGCACGGGATTGTTTTGTAGGTTAAGTGTGAACAAGAAGTACGTTCAGCTTAACTTATTTGGCGACTCAGGGCTACTAAAAGCCACCACCTCGCGGTAGCAGGTGGTGGTAGTTTACATTAACCTTGACCCTTAACTCCTTCTCCTTACTCAATTAGGAACGGGCTGATCTAATATCAAATTGATCAATATTTGCTACAGAGTGATCGGGGACCGGAGCTTTAGTGAGGAGGGGTGAGCAGATTTCTCTTTCATCTGGGTTTAGCATGAATTCACCAATTTTAGATCAGAAACCAGAAAGATCAAGGAGAAATTTTTTCTAACTCTCTTATCTTCACCCTCTCTTCCCTTTTTTTGGTCTCAGCCTGTCTAACAAAATTCTGGGAGACATTTTTCACAGACTTGCACCTTTCCTCTTTTTACTTTTCCCTTCTTTAGGCAATCAGCACCATTGGTTAAACGAGACGTTTTGAATTGGTAGTTAGCATCCTTTGAGTTGTCTGAATAATCCAATCGTCTAATAGGATACATTTCGCCACTTACGCCAATCATGAAATAGTAGATGCGCCAGTTAAGGAATATACTCAGCTTTAATATTTAACCGTCCTGTCAAGCTATTTCCACCAGATGACCCCACTCTTTTCAATTGCTTTCAATACAGGTTCAAAATTTCTCTTGTAGACAACTTGTCATTCCAATTCAGCATTCGTTTAGTAACTGAATGACAGAGCATTAATTAGAAAAAATTTTATGGTTGCTAACTCTTCTGAAAAACTAAAGTTTATTACCAAACTTGCTTATGGGGCAGGCGACCTTGGTCCAGCAATTACAGCAAATGTTCTCGTTTTCTTTCTACTCTATTTCTTCACTGAAGTAGCAGGGCTTCCACCGGGATTAGCAGGAAGTATTTTAATGATTGGTAAAATTGCTGACGCGATTAATGATCCAATTATTGGGCGATTCAGCGATCGCGCCGATAGCCCCTGGGGCAGACGACTGCCTTGGATGTTCTTTGGCGCCATTCCGTTTGGTCTTTTATTTATTTTACAATGGATTGTTCCTCAGTTCAGTACCGATGACACGATTAATGATTGGTCACTGTTTGCCTATTATATTCTCATCGGAATTTTATTCAACACCGCCTTCACGGCAGTTAATTTACCCTATACTGCTTTCACACCAGAACTCACCCAAGACTATGATGAACGCACCAGTCTCAATAGTTTTCGTTTTGCCTTTTCTCTAGGAGGCAGTATTCTTTCTTTAGTTCTGGCAGGAGTGATTACCAATACCTATTCTGATCAATTTCAACAACACTTAATCCTGGGCATTACGATGGCTGTCCTCTCAACCATCCCGATTTTTTGGTGTTGTTTAAGCCTCCAAGAACGAGGTCGCAAACCCCTTTTATCAGCGGCGAAAAAAAAGCAATTATCATTCATTTTGTTTGCAATTAGCTTGGCTTGCGGTGGGTATGGAGTATACAGATTCTGGCAAGAAAACAATGTATTCTTTCTAATTATCGGTGGCTTACTGATGATTTTAATCGGGACATTTGCTGTTAGTTTATTCATGCACAGTGCTCAAAGTCCAATCCCTAAATCATCGACTTCCTTACCCAAGCAACAGAGAATGACCCTTTCTTTTCAAGACCAATTAAAAGTGGTTTTTAAGAATCGTCCCTTTTTATTTGTAATTGGCATTTACTTGTTTTCTTGGCTCGGGGTTCAATTGACGGCTTCGATTTTACCCTACTTTGTTGTGAATTGGGTTGGTTTACCCTATAGTGCTTTCCCTCAAACGGCTTTAGCCGTTCAAGGAACAGCGTTAGTGATGTTATTTGTGTGGTCGGCAATTAGTAAACAAGTCGAAAAAAAGGTAGTTTATGCGTTAGGAACAGGCCTTTGGCTCATTGCTCAAGTCGGTTTAATTTTTCTGCAACCGGGTCAAGTGGGTTTAATGTATGGCCTAGCCATCTTAGCCGGATGTGGGGTTTCTGTGGCTTATCTGATTCCTTGGTCGATGATTCCAGATGTGACAGATTTAGATGAACTCGAAACCGGACAACGACGGGAAGGAATTTTCTATGCCTTTATGGTTTTATTACAAAAAATGGGACTGGCTTTAGGCTTATTTTTAGTGGGGCTGAGCTTGGAATGGGCGGGATTTCTTGAGTCCGTTCCCGGTCAACCGCCACCGGAACAACCCGCTAGTGCCTTACTGGCAATTCGCATCGCGATCGCGCCTTTACCGATGCTGAGTCTCATTGGCGGACTAATTCTTGCCTACTTTTATCCTTTGACACGGGAAGTGCATCAGCAGATTTGTCTGCAGTTAGCGGAAAAACGAGAGCAAGCCCAGGAGTGAACATGCCTCAAGACGTAATTATTATTGGCAGTGGCATCGGAGGACTCACTGCAGGAAGTTTACTCGCCCGCTACGGTTATAATGTTCTGATTTGCGAAAGTCATGCTATTCCCGGTGGGGCAGCGCACAGCTTTACTCGTCAAGGATTTACGTTTGACTCCGGACCTTCTTTTTATGCTGGAATTGGCTCGGGCAAACCAAGTTTAAACCCCCTGCAGCAAGTTTTAAGCCTACTGGGAGAATTCATTGCAACCGTCCCCTATGATCCGCTTGGTGAGTTTCATTTTCCAGAAGGAACCTTTGCTGCTTATCAAGACAATGACCAGTATGGTCGAGAAATTGCCAAAATGACTCCCCAAGGGGCAATCGAATATCAGGCATTTGTCAGGGAAATGCTGGGGTTGTATGCTGGTTTGAAAGATATTCCGACCATTGAATTACGACCGGATTGGAAGATTTTACAAGTATTATTTCCCAAATATTTACCGAGTTTAGTGAAGTTCCTACCGAAACTCCCTCTGGTAAGTGCCTCAGTAGGTGACATTGTCCAGAAAACCGTTAAAGACCCTTGGGTCAAACGTTTAATTGATTTAGAATGTTTCCTCCTTTCTGGCTTGAAGGCAGAAGGTACGATCGCGCCAGAAGTGGCGTTTATGCTCGGAGAACGATCGCGCGTTGGGGTGGAATATCCCGTTGGCGGGAGTGGCGCAATTGTGGAAGCATTAATCCGTGGTTTCAAGCGTTGGGGAGGAGAACTGCACTTAAATGCTCATGTGGAAAAAATCTTAGTTAGGGATGGCAAAGTGCAAGGCATCCGTTTACGTAATGGCGAAACCTTATCTGCGCCTCTTGTTATTTCCAATGCCACACTTTGGGACACCTACAGCAAGTTATTATCTCCCCAAGATTTACCTCCGTCTTTTCGGCAAAAGAGTCTCGCAACACCTACTGTGGAGAGCTTTATGCACCTTCATCTTGGAATTGATGCTAGAGGATTAGATCACTTAAACGGTCATCATGTGGTTGTCCATGACAGTCAAAAAGAGATTACCACACCCGGTAATACCTGTATGATTTCGATACCAACGGTTTGGGATGCTAATCTTGCCCCCTCCGGGCAACATTTAATTCATGCTTATACCCTGGAACCTTATCAAGGTTGGCAACGGGACGATAACTATCACCAACGCAAACAAGCCAAAGCGGAGTCCTTGTATCAAGCCTTAGAGAAAATTATCCCCGATGTGCGCGATCGCGTCACCCTGGAACTGATTGGCTCTCCGCTCACTCACAGCCACTATCTCCGACGGTATCAAGGCACTTACGGACCAGCCATTCCAGCAGGAGAAGGGCTTTTTCCCAGCGATCAAACGCCGATTTCTGGATTGTACCGTGTTGGCGATAGTACCCTGCCTGGCATTGGGGTACCCGCCGTTGCTGCTTCTGGCATTTTATGCGCCAATCGCTTTGTCTCTCCAGAACAAACCCGAACCTTGTGGCAAGCAGTGACTAATGACTAAGGACCAATGACTGTATTAACAAACGTATAGAAACGCTAAAACTTATTTACAAACTAGGGTTTTGATCCCCAGTGGGGGGATAGCTTTTGTTAACTTGAACACAAGTTATAAAAATGTGTTTTTGAATACTTATGAATAACTCCTCTCAAAGCGATCTCCTCAGTACTATTGCCATTGCCGGGATTGGGGCTGGAATTGTCACTTCCTTTGCCGTCAGCCAAGGGCAATCTCCCTTAACTGCACTTTTCATCACCGCGATCGCGACCGGATTTGCGGTTCTTTGCCGCCGTGCCGGTTTAGTTTAATGAGGAACTTTTGCATGAAATTCCGGTCTTTAAAACTTGACGATTCAGAGGAATTATGCAATGGCTACACGTTCGATTCTAAAAAGAGGAACATCAACCGTTCTCTCGGTTCTCTTAGGGATGGGAGCGACAACGCCCCTCATTCTATCTATGCCTGCATCGGCGCAGCTTTTAGACACTGAAGTTGCCCAATCTCGTCGCGTCGCAATTCCTTCTGGTGTTGTTCTCCCCGTGCGCTACGACGAAGCGGAAAAAATTGTCGTTTTACCTGATGAAACCGTTCCGGTTACCTTAAAGATTGCCGCGAACATCAAAGACAATCAAGGGCGAATTTTGATTCCCTACGGTAGCGAATTAGTCGGAGAAGTGCAACCGTATGGTGATGGCGCACGTTTTGTTGCCCAAGAATTAAACATAGCAGGGTCATCGTCGCAACCAATTAATGCCACCTCGCAAGTGATTACCCGTCGAGAAACCATTGATCGCGGGGCAAGTACAGGTGATGTTTTAGAAGGAGCTGCTATTGGCGCTGCTGCGGCTAGTGTGATTGCTGGGATTACTGGCGATCGCGCGATCGCAACCGAAGAAGTTTTAGGAGGAGCGGGTTTAGGTGCTTTGGGGGGATTACTTTTAGGAAAAGATGAAGCAGAAGTGATCTCCATTGATCCCAACCAAGATCTAGACATTACCCTCAATTCTCGACTGGCTCTCTCCTACTATTAAAAACGGCAACTGCGATCTTTTTTCCGGATCGCAAGCCGTCCTTTTGTCGGGCAAATATACAGTATTTCTTGAAATGGCGACTAACCAGGGCTTGCTGAATTAATCTAGAAATCAGGACTGATCAAGGTTTGAGTCCCTTCAAGAGGTTCTTTAACGCGCAGAAATGGGGTAAAATTGGACAAAATCCTT
>JAAANX010000025.1 GCA_009909085.1 Cyanobacteria bacterium GSL.Bin1
CGAATGGCTTATGTGTAGCCTAAGAAAATGTGAGTCTCAACCGCATCGAGCGGTATCGACTCACCCGCTTTCCTCCCCCACCTGTTCCGAGGTGGGGGAGTCCCACGGATCTTTTGTTGAAAATGCTCCTAAAGGTAAGCTTGCTTCTGCCGATGCTGTTGATTGCTCTGACTCGCCCGTCCTAACAGAGGAGGGAATCTTTGACTTCACCAATGAAGCAAGATTTGGACCCGCCGGAGAGGTGGTTACTGCTCAGTTAGCTTCTGCGGTCACTTCTGATGCGGGCTATAACAACGTGGTTGGCTTCTATACTGTGGTTGACGAAGCCGGTGGCATCGATACCGACAATGATGGTATCGCCGATGTCAATCCCGGTGAGGAGGGATATACCCGAGCGGTTTTGGCTCATGCCAAGGATGCCCTTCTCACCAAAGGACAAACCGGCTCTATTGAGTTCACCGCCGGCGAGTTCGTGGTTCCCTTTCTCCTCGCTAATGGGGGAGACCTCGATGAAATTCCGGCAGCACTTCCTGAAGGAGTTCAAGCTTACTTCCCTGATTTGGCTGCTAACGCTGATGGGGCTGAGCACTTCCGTGTCAGCGACAAGACCCTGGGTATTGAAGACCTTTCTGGCGGCGGTGACCAAGACTTTAATGACTTCGTCTTCCAATTGGATTTTGCTTAAGTGTTTCCCGTCTCAGTCAATCAAAATGTCAGTTTCCTAGAAAGAGGCCAAACTTTAAGCACCTTCGTATTTTCTCGAAAAAGCCATGACAACTAACATTCAACTTTCTTTTGCCCTCGGCACTCATCTGGATATGATGGTGACCTATGAGATGGCTGCCCGCATTTGGGAAACTTATCTCGATGACGATGTCACGGTCAACCTCTATGTAGGTACCACCGATTCTCTACCCACCAATGTCGCTGGGGGGGCTTTACCCGGCTTTTCTGCCTATCAAGACTACAGTACCGTTTACAACAGCCTCGTTAGCGATGCCACCAGCAGCGATGACTTCACTGCCAGGGATAATACCTTAGACAGCAACACCTATCACAAAGTCCGCGTTGAGAGTGACGAGGGAGAATCCATCTACGAGATAGAAAATACCCAACTCAAACTCGCGCGGGCTAATGCCAAATCAATTGGGATGGTGGGTGGCGCACAAACAAAGCTGGATGGTTTCATTCTCATGAATGACCTCTCGGCACATTCAACGGTAGTCTGGGATCATGATGCCGTAGACGACAGCGTCAGTTCCAGCCAGCTTGACGCCCTCAGCGTTGCCCTCCACGAAATCGGTCATACCCTGGGCTATGTCAGTGGGTTGGATGCTCCCGGCTTACTGATTGCTACCGAAAACTTCCAAAGCGCAGAAGTTGAAGAAACTTCATCCAGCTACTACCAAGACTTGGTGAACAACCTCCATCACATTACCCCCCTCGATCTGTTCCGTCGTTCTCTAGATACCGCTGGCACTCGAACCACCGAGTTCACCATCGGCAATCACCCCTACTTCTCGATCAACGGCTCGACCAACCTCGGCGATTTCTCCGAAGGACTGGCGACTAGCTTAGGGGGAGACGGCTACCAAGCCAGCCACTGGAAAAATAGCAGCAATCCCCTGGGCATCATGGATCCCACGATTAGCACAGGGGAAACGATGACCATCGAAGAGCTTGACCTCCGCGCCTTTGATGTCATCGGTTGGGACCGCCAAAATCTGGGCTACGACCTCGCTAGCCTCGAGCAAGCCGTTCAAGACGACTTGGTGCAGCAGGCCAAGGGCGTCAAAACTTATGCCGACCTCGAAGCCAACCCGGGCAAATGGGATAACCTCCAAGACGACCTCTCTTGGGATCTTGCGGAAATGATCTATGAATCCCAGGTTTACGAAAGTCTCTGGGGAGGTAACGGCACAAGTTGGTCATCGATTAGTGATGTCTATAACAGCCTCTGGGGAGGCAACGGCACGACTTGGCAGGTCATTCCTGAGACCCTCACTCAGTTGATGCATCTAGTTGCTAAATTTTCCACGTTTGAAGAAGGAATTGATTCGCCCGTCCTAACAGAGGAGGGAATCTTTGACCTCACCAATGAAGCAAGATTTGGACCCGCCGGAGAGGTGGTTACTGCTCAGTTAGCTTCTGCGGTTACCTCTGATGCGGGCTTTAACAATCTGGTTGGCTTCTATACCGTGGTTGACGAAGCTGGTGGTATCGATACCGACGATGATGGTATCGCCGATGTCAATCCCGGTGACGATGGCTATACCCAAGCTGCTTTAGCTCATGCCGAGGATCCCCTTCTCACCAAAGGACAAACCGGCTCCATTGAGTTCACCGCCGGCGAGTTCGTGGTTCCCTTTCTCCTCGCTAATGGGGGAGACCTTGATGAAATTCCGGCAGCACTTCCTGAAGGGGTTCAAGCTTACTTCCCTGATCTGGCTGCTAACACCGATGGGGCTGAGCACTTCCGTGTCAGCGACAAGACCCTGGGCATTGAAGACCTTTTTGGCGGGGGCGACCAAGACTTTAATGACTTCGTCTTCCAATTGGATTTTGCTTAAGTGTTTCCCGTCTCAGCAAATCAAAACGTCAGTTTCACATAAAGAGCTAAGCATCTTCGTATTTTCTTGAAAAAGCCATGACAGACATTCAACTTAGTTTTGCCCCTGGTACAACCCTTGAAATGATGGTGACCTATGAGATGGCTGCCCGCATCTGGGAAAACTATCTCGGTGACAATGCCACTGTTCATCTCTATGTAGGGATGAGCAATCAGCTACCTAGTGATGTCGCTGGGGGAGCTTTAATGGGCTATTCCGCCTATCAGCAGTATGGCGCCATCCACGATAGTCTCGTGAATGATCAAATCAGCAACGATGACACGGCAGCCACTAGTAATCTGAGTACCAACTCTTACCATACAGTTCGGATCAGGGGAAAAAATCATACGGAAACTCCATCGACCTCAGAGCTGAAACTGACTCGAGCCAATGCCAAAGCAATTGGGATGGTGGGTGGCGCACAAACAAAGCTCGATGGTCTGATTCTCATGAATGACCTCTCGGCACATACCAATGTCAGTTGGGACTACGATGCAGTCAACGCGGAGGTCGGCTCTGACCAAATTGACGCCCTCAGCGTTGCTCTCCATGAAATCGGTCATACCCTCGGCTTTGTCAGTGGAATTGATATCTCCCCCTTATTAACAGCAACTATTAATCTGGAATCTACCCCTGGGAATTTATCCTCAAAGTACGGCTATGACATCTTAGTCGATAATCTCCCCCAACTGACTCCCCTCGATTTATTCCGTTATTCTAGTCAAACTAAAGGCACGATGATGACAGAACTCACTCCTGGTGCCACTCAATACTTGTCAATTGACAACGGGAACACCAAGCTTGGCAACTTTGCTAAAGGAGTGAGTGTAGATGGCGCCCAAGCCAGCCACTGGAAAAACTCAGGTAATCCTTTAGGCATTATGGACCCCGACATCGACCTCGGCGAACGCATGACGATTTCTGATCTCGATCTGCTTACCTTCGATGTCATTGGGTGGGATCGTCAAAGTGCCCTCATTGATTTGGAGATGCTCCAAACAGATGCTCAAGCACACTTAGCCAATCAACTCCAGACTAGTGTAACTGAAATGCTAGCTGATCCCACAACTGCTGCCGAAAACCTTACCATCGACCGTTCCTATGACATCGCTGAGATGGTTTATGAGTCCCAAATTTACGAAAGTCTCTGGGGAGGAAATGACACCTCTTGGTCTTCCATTGAGGATGTGTACTATAGCCTCTGGGGAGGAAATGACACCTCTTGGCAGCAGTTCCTGAGCAATATTTCGACGATGATGTCGCTGACAGGGGCATTCCTTAGCTTTGAAGAAGGAAGAACTGAAAGCCTCTGGGGAAAAGATGATCCCTCTTGGGGTGGCACAACTAGTGTTGATAAGGTTGATTCCTCTGACTCGTCGGTTCTAACTGGATCGGGCTTGTTTGACCTCACCAATGAGGCGGTCTTTGGACCCGCCGGAGAGGTGGTTACTGCTCAGTTAGCTTCTGCGGTCACCTCTGATGCCGGCTATAACAACGTGGTTGGCTTCTATACCGTGGTTGACGAAGCTGGTGGCATCGATACCGACGATGATGGTATCGCCGATGTCAATCCCGGTGACGACCGCTATACCCAAGCCGCTTTGACCAATGCTGAAGATGCCCTTCTCACCAGAGGACAAACCGGCTCCATTGAGTTCACCGCCGGCGAGTTCGTGGTTCCCTTTCTCCTTGCTAATGGGGGAGACCTTAATCAAATCCCGGCAGCACTTCCCGAAGGGGTTCAAGCTTACTTCCCTGATCTGGCTGCTAACGCTGATGGGGCTGAGCACTTCCGTGTCAGCGACAAGACCCTGGGCATTGAAGACCTTTCTGGCGGGGGCGACCAAGACTTTAACGACTTCCTCTTCCAATTGGATTTTGTTTAAGTGTTTCCTGTCTCAGTCGAGCAAAACGTCAGTTTCTTGACAGTAAAACTTTCAGCAGCGATCGCCAAATTTAACTGAAAGAGAAATGGGATTAACGAAAGGAAACAAACAAAAAGGCGCTATTTGCTTTTGGGATTATTTTGAACCCGATTCGTGATTTTTGAATCTAGGAACAATGACTAAAAACATGTTAGTTTTTACTTGAATATCTACCCTAAAATTGACCGAAGCAATATCCGATCAACTCCCTTCTAAAAGTTCTCTCGCAATTTTTTAAGATGTCACATAGTCAACGTCTTCTCTGGTCAAACTCATTGACACTTTTCAGCTTAGGGCTAATCTTTCCTGCCCCCTTAATCGCCCAAGTGTCTGCCCCGATCTCCGACAACACGCTTTCAACGCAAGTCAACCAGCTTGACGGGTCGAATTTCACCATTGAAGGAGGAAAGGTATCTGGGAGTAATCTGTTTCATAGCTTTGAAGCTTTTTCGATTCCTACTAATGGCTCAGTGACCTTCAATAATGGAGCAAATATCCAAACCATTATCAATCGAGTGACTGGGGAGAGTTCGACCCGGATTGACGGACTCCTCCGCACGGCGCAACCGGCGGATGTTTTCTTACTCAATCCGAATGGCATTCGTTTCGGAGAAAATGCCCGACTCGATATTGGGGGGTCATTCTTTGCGACGACGGGGGAAAGTTTACGCTTCGCCGACGGGACAGAATTTAGCGCAGATTCCTCGGCTACTCCGCCTCTGCTGACGATGACGGCGCCGGTGGGGGTGCAGTATGGGGCAAGTCCAGGGGCAATTACTGTTGCGGGCTCTGGTAGCAATCTTCAGCTTGATTTCAACACCTTTGCCATTGATCGCAGCAACCGCAACCCAGGCTTAAGTGTCGGGATGGGAGAGACCCTAGTCTTAGCCGGGGGAGAGATTAACCTGACTGGGGGCAATCTGACGGCTGAGGACGGACGGATTGAACTGGCGAGTGTTGGCGCAAATGAGTTGCTGGAGATCGGTGAAGACTGGCGACTCAATCCCGAGTCAGTGGAACGTTTTGGGAACATTTCCCTGAGCGAAACCGCTTCGGCTGATGTCAGCGGTGTCGGAGGCGGCAATTTGCGCGTCATTGGCGCCAATCTAACTCTTCAGGAGGGGTCGGCTCTTTTGAGCAATACCGAAGGCGACCTTCCTGGCGGAGAAATGACCCTTGATCTCACAGAAGCAATGACGCTATCGGGAGTCCGCGTCGATAACGAAGGCAATCCGCTCTTTCCCAGCCGCATTTTTGCTGAAGTCAGTCCTGGTGCAACCGGACAGGGCGGAAACGTCACGATTAATACCAGGGGCCTCAACCTTTCAGAAGGGGCACAAATTGCTGCTCAGACGTTTGGCTTAGGGGATGCTGGCGTTTTAGAAGTCAATGCTGATCAAATTCTCTCTCTTGGGGGAACGCGCCTTGGTCCAACGGGATTGTTTGCTATTACGGCAAATTTAGGGAATGCGGGAGAACTTAAGATCAATACAGGCTACTTAGGAATCGGGGGGGGCTCGCAGCTTTCTACCTCATCCTTTAGTCCCAGCAATGCCGGTCAAGTGAGCATTGTTGCCGACACCGTCGAAGTAGTCGGCGGTGCCCAGGATTTGGGAGCAAGCTCCATTTTATCTCGGGGAGAAACCCCTGCCTATCAAGGGAGTGGCGGAGAGATAAACCTGACCGCAGACAATCTTGTCGTTGCCGACGGAGCGAGGATTCAAACTGGCTCAGACGGTGGGGGGCAAGGGGGGCAGTTACAAGTTAATGCCACCGATATTCAGCTGGTTGGAACTTCGCCGAGTGGGAGTGCTGGGGGATTATTTTCCTTTGTTGCTCCCTCTGATTCTCCCTTTCTTCCCCAGTTAGCCACGGCGAATGGAGGGGATATCATCGTTAATACCCAAACCCTGGAGATTACAGACGGGGGGCAAATTGCCACTTCTACTGCCGGTTCAGGGGATGGTGGAGATTTAAAGATTTCTGCCGAGCGGGTTGAGTTATCTGGAACCGGGAGTATCGCTGCCAGTGGACTCTTTGCCAGTTCCTTAAGCCCGATTAATCCCAGTAATGGACAGGTATCTCCTCAAGCTGGTGCCGGGGGCAATATCACCGTAAACAGTAATCAAGTTCTCGTTCGCGATGGAGCAACCATTAGTGCTAGCAATTTCCCTAGTAGTAGTAATAATCCTGATGTCGCCCCCGGAGAAGGTTCAGCAGGGAATGTTACCGTGACCGGCAACTTGATTGAACTCGACGATCGCGCACTGATTACTGCTTCCACCGCCAGCGGAGGACGGGGCAATGTCACCCTGAGCGCCAATGACCTCCTGCAACTAAACCGCAATAGCAACATTGCCGCTAATGCCCAAGGCACAGAACCTGGGGGCAATATTGCCATTGATGCGCCCTTTCTCATCGGTCAGAACAATAGCGACATCACCGCCAATGCCGTTAATGCCAGAGGCGGACGGGTCAATATTACGACCAACGCCATCTTCGGGCTCCAGGTACGGGAACAGCAAACCGATTTATCCGATATTACCGCCAGTTCTGAACTCGGGGCAGAGTTTCAGGGGATTATTACGATTAATTCTCCCGAGGTTGACCCCAGCGAAGGCTTAGTAGAACTGCCCGATACCCCTGTGGATGTCACGAATTTAATTGCTCAAGGCTGTGCCGCCACTGAAGGCAATGTCTTTGTCGTTACCGGACGGGGAGGATTGCCGGAAGCGCCGAACCAAACTTTGCGCGGGGCAGCGGTATGGCAAGATCTACGCCCTCTTGGAAATGAAACTGTTGCCCAAGCTCCCCCAGAAGTGACCCCTCCAGAACAAGCGATTGAGGCGCAGGGCTGGGTGAGTGATGCCAATGGGGAAATTTGGCTGGTTGCCCAAACTCCCAATCCTTCACTCGAGAGCGCGTCGAAGCAAGTCATTGATTGTCGAACCCTTAACTCCCAAGAAAACGTAAGATGAACAAGTCCAAACTGCTTCCCTATTTTTTCATCGCTTTGATCGGGTTTGGCATAGCGGTCGGTTCCTCCGTGCTGTTCCCGATTTCTACCACGGCGGTTGCTCAAACAGTTGCCACAGATTCCCCCCTGCAAGCGGGGCGCACGGCCTATGAGCAAGGACGTTATCAAGAAGCGGTAACGGCTTGGCAAGCGGCAGAAACGACCTTCCGAGAGCAAAAACAACGCGGGTATCAAGCCCTGACGCTGGCTTATCTCGCTTCGGCATATCAGCAACTGGGGCAAGGAGAAGAAGCCCAACAGTCTCTTCAAGCCAGTTTACGCTGGCTCAACTCGGGGTCATTTCCCCGTGACTTGATTGCTCAAGTCCTCAATATCCAAGGGAGGCTCCAACTTGCCCAAGGACAGCCTAAAACAGCTCTGGCCACTTGGGAAGAAACGGAAACGCTCTATCGGCAATTAGAGGACGAGCAGGGGATGATTGGGGCGCAACTTAATCAGGCACAAGCCTTGCAATCCCTGGGGTTATACCGTCAGGCGAATCTCCGCTTGCAGGAGATCAATCGGCAGCTTGCCTCGCAACCGGATTCTGCCTTGAAAGTGCAGGGACTACAGAGTCTCGGCAGTACCTTGCAGGTAGTGGGGAATTTAGACGAATCGCAAGCGGTGCTAGAAAATGCTTTAGCTTCGGCGCAACCGTTGCAGTTAGCGGAGCAAATCAGTCAGATTCGCTTTAGTCTGGCGAATACAGCGAGTGCGCAGAATCAAACAGAGAGGGCAGTTGAGCTTTATCAACAAGTGATTGACACGGCTCCGAGTCCTGCTCTGCAACTCGAAGCCCGTTTAAACTTATTCAACTTACTGATTAATACCGAAGACTTCGCAACCGCGTCGGCCCTCATTCCCGCGATTCAAGAACAAATCGCCGGGTTGTCTCCCAGCCGTTTTGGGGTGAATATGCGGGTCAACTTTGCCGAAAGCCTTTTGCAGTTGCAGCAACAAGATCCGACTTTTGTCAATCAAAGTGATCTTGCCCAGATGTTGGCAGACGCAGTTCAGCAAGCGCGAAAATTGGCGGATCCTCGCGCGGAATCTTATGCGCTAGGAACATTAGGGAAACTCTACGAGCAGAACCAGAGCTATCGGGAAGCCCGGAAACTCACCCGTCAGGCTTTGAATTTGTCGCAACAAGCCTCTGCCCCTGAGATTTCTTATCAGTGGGAATGGCAACTAGGACGAATCAGTAAGGCACAGGGAGAGATCGAAAGCGCGATCGCGTCCTACACGGTAGCCGTTGATACCCTGGACCGTCTTCGCAGTGATTTGGTGGCCCTCAATACCAACCAACAGTATTCCTTTCAAGAGAGCGTTGAACCGGTTTACCGAGAATTGGTGTCTCTCTTGCTCAACCCGACAGCAGAAACTGCCTTCCGCAAACAAAGCGATACTCCCAAAACGGTCTCCATTGCTCAAGACAATCTCAAACGCGCCAGAGACGTGATTGAGTCCTTGCAAGTTGCCGAACTGGATAACTATTTTCGGGAAGCCTGTCTGGATGTACAGGAGACATCAATCGAAGAGATTGACGCCCAAGCTGGGGTGATTTATCCCATGATTTTACCAGAGCAACTGGCAGTGATTGTCTCTGTTCCGGGTCAACCCTTAACTTACTACTCTACTCCTACATCAAGCACCGAAGTCGAAGCCACCCTTGACCGACTTCTGCAATCCCTCAACCCCGCCTTCCCCAACGAGATTCGCCGCCAGCTATCTACCCAAGTCTATGACTGGCTGATCCGTCCCGCCTTACCCCAACTTGTCCAACACGACATCCAAACCCTTGTCTTTGTCCTTGATGGCACTCTCCGTAATGTCCCGATGGCTGCCCTCTTTGACGGCGACCAATATCTCATCGAGCAGTATGCCATTGCCCTCACCCCCGGCTTACGACTCCTCCCCTCCGAGCAGAGCTTGGCGGATAACCTCCGCGCCTTTACCGGCGGACTCAGCGAACCCCGTCAAGGATTTGTGGCTCTCCCCGAAGTAGAAACTGAAATTGACCAAATTGCCAAGACCCTGCCAGCGGAAGTTTTGCTCAATGATGCATTCACCCAAGACCGTCTCCGCCAAGAAATTGCCGATACTCCCTTCCCGATTATTCATCTGGCAACCCACGGTGTCTTTACCTCTTTCCCCAGTACTACCTTTATCCTGACCTGGGAAGGTAGAGTCTCGGTCAATGAGTTTGAAAACCTCCTCAAAGCCAGAGAAACCGGCACTAACCGACCCGTTGAACTCCTTGTTTTGAGTGCTTGTGAAACCGCAGCCGGAGACAAACGGGCAGCCCTGGGACTGGCGGGAATGGCAGTGCGCTCAGGGGCTCGGAGTACCATCGCGACTCTCTGGTCAGTCAAGGACCAATCCACCGCCCGCTTAATGAGCGAATTTTATCAACGCCTCAGCCAGCGGCAGGGCAATATTTCTAAAGCGGAAGCACTGCGGGAAGCCCAGCTAAAACTCCTCCGCTCTGAAGATTTTAACCACCCCTTTTTCTGGACGCCTTTTGTCTTGGTGGGGAACTGGTCATAGGATCAGTTGATCTCCTGAATCAGAATTAGGGAATTTTATGATTGTAATCTAGATAAAAGTATAGGGAATAGATGTTCAATTGCTCTCAATCTCAGCCTCAGCAAGCCCGGATCTGGATCATGCCCCGTCAGCTTCAATTGTGTTCTGCCGGCTCTGCTTTAATCCTGTTAGCGGGTTTTGCCTTGGCTCCCCTTTCCCTTGCCCAAACGGGCGCCGGCGATGTCAAACCTCCCTCCGCTGCTCCCCTCGAAGAGTTGCAACCGCGTCCCCTACCGCCATCAGAGGAACTGCTTTCTCCTCCCCCTACCCCAGATGCGGCACCTCCCGATGAGATTCCGAGGACTCTAACCGTTAAGGCCTTTAAGGTGGTGGGCAGTAGCGTCTTTTCCGATGAAGAATTGAACGACCTCCTTGTTCCCTATACTAATCGTCCTCTGACGTTCAGCGAACTCCTGCAGGCGCGCAACGAAATTACGAACTACTATGTGCGCCAAGGGTATGTCACCTCGGGGGCAATTCTCCCCCCCCAAAAACTCACGGATGGAGTAGTGACAATTCAAGTCATTGAAGGAGGATTAGGAGAGATTACAGTCAATGTCGAAGGACGTTTAAACCCTGACTATATTCGCGAACGACTTGCCCTGGCTGCCGAAACTCCCTTACAAATTAATGAGTTACAGTCTGCCCTGCAGCTCCTACAACTGGACCCTTTAATTCAATCCATTTCGGCAGAATTATCCGCAACGCCGGAAGTGGGCATTAATTTACTCACGGTCCAAGCGGAAACCGCAGATACGTTTGCTCTCGATTTGCTCGTTGACAACGGACGTTCCCCTAGTGTCGGTACGATACAACGGCAAGCTTCGATCACTGAAAGCAATCTTCTGGGCTATGGGGATGAAGCCTTTGTCAGTTACACCAATACCGATGGGAGCGATGCCTTTGATCTCAGCTATCGCGTTCCCGTTAACCCTCGCAATGGCAATCTCCGCTTTGCCTACGGGCAAAGCGACAGCGAAGTAATTGAAGATCCCTTTACCCCCCTCGATATTCAATCGGATTATCGCTATTACGAAGTGAGTTTTGATCAACCGGTGATTTTAACGCCCACCGAAGAACTGACACTGGGAATCACCGCCACTCGCCAAGAAAGTGAAAATTTCTTATTTGGCGATGAACCGTTTCAACTCTCAGTCGGGTCGGATGAGGAGGGAAAGACGAGAATTAGCGCCCTGCGTTTTTCTCAAGAGTGGGTCCAACGGGGAGAGAATGAAGTGTTGGCAGCGCGATCGCAGTTTAGTGTCGGGGTGGACTGGTTTGATGCCACTGTCAATGAAGATGCCCCCGATAGCCGCTTCTTTGCTTGGCGCGGACAGGGACAGTGGGTGCGACGGTTAGGGGAAGATGCCTTGCTCCTGGTTCGCAGTGACCTGCAACTGGCTTCCCAAGCTCTCCCCCCCCTCGAACAGTTTGGCTCAGGAGGGCTAGGATCGGTACGGGGTTACCGACAAGATGCATTGCTGAGCGATAATGGCTGGCTGGCTTCAAGCGAGCTGCGTTTACCCGTACTCCGCGTTGAAGACTGGGATAGTGTTCTGCAAGTTGCCCCCTTTGTTGATCTCGGCATTGCCTGGAACAATGATCGTAACGGTGAAGACCGTCCTGAACTGGATTCTAATGTCTTAGCTGGAGTCGGTCTCGGTTTACGTTGGCAAACTGGCGATCGTTTGACGGCTCGTTTTGACTGGGGAATCCCGTTAGTGGACGTTGACGATCGCGACGAAACCTTACAAGAACAAGGGCTTTATTTTTCAGTTTCATATACCCTTTTCTAAGCTTTTGCCGATTTGAGTTTCCGCAACCTTCAGCAAAATGGCTCAAGCATTTGACACATCGGTTCGGTAAAATACTTAAGCATCTAAAGCAATCACCCCAAAATTCTGTTTATGGGAAATCTGCCATGATTAGGAAAATTTCTCTGTTGTTAGTCTCAACGAGCTTACTCGCCAATCCCCCTGTTCATCCTGTTGTTTCAGCACAGGAGATGGACAGCCCAATTTTAGACGTTGTTTTTAATCCTCCTGATGACGATCAGCCCCTAACCTCTAGCGGTGGGGGGTCTCGCGGAAGGAATTGCCCTGGCGATGCGACCGAGGTTTCCCCTTACCTGGTCCCGGTTGTTCCCCAAGACTTTGCCGGTTTGACCACTCAGGGTCGTCCCAGCATTTTGGTGTATGTGGGAGACACCAGCGCCTCGAAAGCATTTTTCAGTATTAAGGGCGACCAACAAGAAAATCATTACTATACCTCTGTCGATCTTCCCCAAACGCCTGGGATAATTCGGATTGACCTCCCAGAGGACGGACCAGAGTTGGCGATTAACCAAAACTATTCTTGGTACTTTGCCTTGATGTGTAACGATCAGCTGCGCCCTGACAGTCCAACGGTAGCGGGTCAGATCAAGCGAGTGACTTTAGACCCTTCTCTCTCATCCCCGGCTGTTGATGAGGACAACGCTTTAGTGAACCAAGTTGCCCTTTACAGTGAAGCGGGAATTTGGTACGAAACAGCAACTCTTCTCGCCGCCTTACGGCAAGCTGAACCGGATAATCGCGCGATCGCGCAAGCTTGGGACAATCTCCTGACCACTGCTGGCTTAGAAGCCATCTCCAACCAACCGATTTTTCCCGAACCCTAATCCCGAAAAGCTAACCCCGGTATGAAACATTTTTCGTTGCTGACTCACTTTGTCCGTAATCAGGGGATTTTAACCGCTGCTTTCGGAATCGCTGCCCTAGTGGTTTTGGCTAGTTTGGCCGGGTTATTTCAAGGGGCGGAGTTAGTGATGTTCGATTGGTTAATCCGCCGCCGTCCCGCTGAACCGGTTGATCCTCGCATTGTAATCGTTGAACTGACTGAATCCGATTTGGAATATCTTAACAGTTGGCCGATTACTGACGGTCAACTGGCCAGACTGTTACGCCAGATTAATCAACAAGACCCGATCGCGGTCGGGCTGGATCTCTATCGGGATCTGCCCTCGGGGGAAGGGCGCGAGAAGTTGCATCAAACCTTCCGTGCCATGCCCCATTTATACGGTGTGGAAAAAGCAGTCAAGGTAACCGTTAAGGCAAATCCTGTTTTAGAAGAACTTAACCAAGTGGCATTAGCTGATATTATTCGCGATGCGGATGGGAAAGTGCGTCGCGCTTTACTAGCGGTGAAACAAGGTGAGCGGCAAAAAGTCGGTCTGGGAACACAGGTGGCTTTAACTTATCTCGAAGCCAAAAATGTTGCGGTTGGAAATACAGCCGGTTCCCTTGAAGCAGGGGGGATTTGGCGAAATCTTCTCCTGCCGTTTCGCCAGGAAAACCAGAGCAAGATTCAACTGGGTCAAGCCATTTTAAACCCCTTGCGCCGGAATGATGGCGGTTATATCAACGTTGACAATGGCGGATACCAAGTTCTGCTCAATTATCGCGGCTTAGTGTTTCAGACAGTTTCGGTGCGGGACGTTTTAGAAAATGATCTGCCGCCAGATCTCTTCACCGATCAGATCGTTTTGATTGGCGCCACCGCTCCCAGTTTAAACGATTTATTTACCACGCCTTATCTTTCTGACGATCCGCTTGTGCCGGGGGTCGTGATCCATGCCAATATTACGAGCCAACTGCTGAGTGCAGCCCTTGACAATCGCCCTTTGATCCGAGTGCTGCCCGACCCGCTAGAATGGTTCTGGATTGCTTGTTGTACTATTGCGGGAGCAAAGATTAGCTTGTACTTATTAACAGCGAGTCCGCTGACGAAACGGATCTATTTGTCCGTCGGGGGGACTCTAGTGGGGGTGCTGGTAGCTGGAGTTGGGCTAGTGGGCATTACCTATTTAGCCTTTTTAGGCGGGTGGTGGTTGCCGGGAGTTGCCCCTTTAACGGGGCTGTTCGCTGCTGCTGTCATGGTGTCAACTTATACAGCGCGAGATTTACGACGCTTGGCTTCGGTAGACGGCTTAACCCAAGTCGCCAATCGCCGTTACTTTGATGAGGAATTTCAACGACGCTGGCTGCAAGGCAGTGAAAAACAAGAAGAGCTAGGGGTGATTCTTTGTGACATTGATTTTTTTAAGAAGTACAACGATACCTATGGTCATCAAGCGGGGGATCATTGCTTGCGGATGGTGGCTCAAGCGATCGAAAAGGCAGTGCGCTCGACCGATTTAGTGGCTCGCTATGGTGGTGAGGAATTTGCCATTTTACTCTCTAAAAGTTCCCTAGAGACAACGGTAAAAATAGCCGAACGCGCAAGCCAAAGTGTTCGGAATTTGCAAATCCCTCATCTCAGTTCTGAAGCCAGTGCCTATGTCACCCTCAGTTGTGGGGCAGCCAGCATTGTGCCGAGTCTGGAGCAAGCCCCAGCCAGTCTGATTGCTCATGCCGATCAGGCTCTATATAGTGCAAAAGAACAAGGGCGCGATCGCGCTGCTGTCTACGAACTTCATCTGAGTTAATCAGGAGCAAGGGCAAGTTTAATTCGATGCAACTTTTCAACGCCATCTCACAATGGGTCCGATCTTCTTCCCCCTTCTCGAATCGGGTGAACTGGCCGCTTGTAGCCGCCAGTTTCTTAGCAACTGGCGCCGTAATTGGCACTAGACAACTCGGACAGTTGCAGGGGTGGGAGTTGGCTGCCTACGACTTTTTGGTTCGCTCTACTCCCGAAACTGCCCTCGATTCGCGCCTGTTAATTGTCGAGATCGATGAAGTAACCATTCAACAACAACAACAGTGGCCCCTGAGCGACCAAGTAATTGCAGACGCGATCCAAATCTTGCAGCAGCATCAACCGCAGGCAATCGGACTGGATTTGTATCGAGACATTCCCCAACTGCCCGGTCGAGACGCCTTACTCCAGGAACTGGCAGCAGACAATGTGGTAATGATCGAAACCTTAAAAGCTCCTGGAGCGACTTATATCCCTGCCCCTGCTAATGTTCCCGAAGCAAGAGTCGGCTTTAATGACATTATCATTGACCCCGACAATGTGGTGCGTCGGAACTTGATGTATGTGCAAATAGCCGGACAAGATTACCTCTCCTTTGCCCTCCGACTGAGTTTGCAGTATTTAGACAAGCCGACAGTTGAGCTAAATTCCGACTTGATGACCATTAACAACACTGAATTTCCTGCCTTAGGAGCTAATGCTGGGGGGTATGTCCTAGAGACTGAAGAAACGGCAGGGTGGCAAGTGTTGCTGAACTATTCCAATCGTGACGTCGCCCGCCATCTCAGCTTCAATGACATTTTAGCCGGAAATTATAACCCCGCTTGGGTCAAAGGCAAGATCGTCTTGATTGGCACAACCGCCCCGAGTGGCAAGGATTTATTTCTGACCCCCTTTTCTGCAGACGATCAAGAGAAAACTCTGATGCCGGGAGTAGTGGTTCACGCCCAGATGGTCAGCCAAATTTTGAGTACTGTCCTTGATGAGCAACCTCTGCGGTGGTACTGGGCAGACGGAGGAGAGATCCTTTGGATTTTGGGATGGTCTGCCGTGGGGGGAGCGCTTGCTTGGTCCAGCCGCTATCCCTTGATTTTCTTTGGGGTCGGGACGCTAATGCTGCTGGGCAATTACGGAATCAGCTGGCTGTTGTTTTGGCAAGGCGGATGGATTCCGCTGATTCCCAGCGCGATCGCGTTTTTAGTCTCAGGGACAATTGCTCTTGCCTACCGAGTTCTCTACTTCCGCTCCTACGATAGCTTGACGGGTCTTCTCAACCGCGCTACCTTGTCCAAGCAGTTGACTCAGATTTCCCACAAACAGAGGGCTAAAAACCAACTTGCCTTGCTCTGTCTCAACTTAGACCGCTTTCAACTGATCAACGAGAGCTTTGGGCATCAGGTGGGAGATCAACTGCTCTTGCTTGTCGCTCAACGCATTCGTCGCTGTCTTCAACGGGCAGATATCGTCGCTCGAATGGGTGGGGATGAATTTGCAGTACTTTTACGCTCTGTCTCTGATGCCGAGGAAGTGATTGAGGTTGCCAATTGTTTAAAACAAGAACTTCAAATTCCGGTCACGCTCAGTCAACATCAAATTCAAACCACCATCAGTATCGGGGCTGTCCTATGCAATCCAGCCAATCCCCTAGACCCAGAATCCTTGATTCGTAATGTCCATACTGCGATGAATCGTGCGAGGGAGTCAGGCGTTGCTTGTGCGTTCTTCGTCGAAGACATGCACGACCAAGCAATTTATCGCTTAGAGTTAGAAGAAGATCTCCGTCATGGGATTCAAGCCGGTGAGTTTCAACTGTGTTACCAACCGATTATAGATCTTCAGAATAACGAAATTGCCGGTTTTGAAGCTTTAGTGCGATGGCACTCCCCCAAGCGGGGTTTGGTTTTTCCCGATCAGTTTATTCCCCTAGCCGAAGAAACCGGCTTGATTGCTCCCTTGGGAACATGGATTTTGAAAGAAGCCTGTCAGCACATGCAGGCTTGGCAACAGAGGTTTACCGATTTGCCATCGCTTTGGATCAGTGTTAATCTTTCAGGTCGGCAGTTTTTAGAAAAAAACTTCGTTGATTCTGTTCAAAGAATTTTGCACGAGACTCAATTCAATCCCCGCCGTCTCAAGTTGGAAATTACTGAAAGTATAATCATGTACAATATCGAAGGCATTCTCAAGCAATTGCATGCTCTTAAAGCCCTCGGCATTCAAATCAGTATTGATGACTTTGGGACGGGTTATTCCTCGTTAAGTTATTTGCATCGTTTTCCTGTTGATACCTTGAAGATTGACCAATCATTTGTTCATTGCATTGAAGAAAACTGGGACAATTCTGATATTACTCGCACTATTGTTGATTTAAGTCATAATTTAGGAATGAATGTGATCGCAGAAGGAATCGAAACACCGTTTCATTTAGAGTTTCTCCGGGCAATTGGTTGTGAATACGGTCAAGGTTATTTCTTCTCTAAACCCATTGCCAGTCAGGATGTTGAAGACTTTTTAAGGACACAAAGCAAAGTCAATTGATCCAATAAACGGCTATTGTTGATCGCGCTTACTCTCCACACTTTTACCAATCCCTTGCAGAATGCCCCGTCCAATTAAACCAATCCCGCGACCAATCACTTGCGTCAATAAATAGACCACCGCTTGTCCCACGACCCCAAAAACGGCTCGAAACCGAGGCGCGATCGCGTCCCGAAATTCTAAAGCAATGGTCACCCCTAAACGGATGCCTTGCAACTGTTCTAAATCTTCTCTGCGAGGGGCATAAACCGATACGGTTTGGATGCGATTGCCTCGTAAAACTAACAATTCATGACGACTCTCAAATATCGCTTTTGGTTCTTGGATATAGTAAGTTTGGCGATACTGCCAAGATAATTCGTTACGGAAGCGAGCGATTTCCCGAGAGGAGCGATATTGATTAGCATAGAGAGTATTTTTAACCCTTTCTTGCTCCCCAAACTGATTTAAAATCACTTGCATCACGGCATTGGCAACGACCAGAATTAAATTATGGAGTAGCATTTCGGCGCGAGCTTGGGCTTCTGGAGATTCGGGGCGATAGGAAACCTGATCGATTTTTAAAGGTTCTTCGTAGAGTAAATATGCCAATAAAGCGGTCACAGCAGGGAGTTTATTCAACCTCATGCTTTCGACCAGTGGGGCTTCACGGATGACAAACTCCACAATTGAACCCGCTGTCGCCGGGAATTGAGAAAGTTCGACATACTTGCTAATCCAACGGGTGAGGCAAGTTTGCCATAATTCTCGCAGCAGCAGCGATCGCCGCTCGGGTAAATCTTCTAAGGATAAGTGAACAAACTGTAATTGCGTCAGGATTTCCTGAAATTCCTGGACCACTAAATATAAAAGTTCTCGCTTTTTTTCCGGGCTGAGAATATCAATTTCTAGGGTGTAACCGCTATTATTAACAAGGCCCAATTGAATTTTCCCTAAAGTCGTTTGTAAGAGGGTTTCACTGAGAGACGTCGGTAGAGAGGTTAACAACGGGGGCAGTTCTGCTTCTGAATTGGAATTGTTTTCAATCGCTTCTGATTCCGCTTCTTCACTAACCACGACCACCTCTACCGGTAACAGTTGTTGAACAATCCAGCGCGCTGTTTTTAATTCTCGCCGTAACCCACTCCAGAACAGCCAATCAAAATTTGATAGTTCGTCTTTTTCTAAAATTGCTTCCACACGGGCGAGATTTCGTTCAATTTCGGCTAAACCTGTTTCTCTTTGTCGGGTCAGCCAACGGGGGGGCGTAATCGCTTGGGGAGGAGAAGCAGACGGGAGTTGACGTTGGGAGTCATTCACTTTCACTTTTCCTTGTTGCCAATACAGTTCCCCTCTCGCTACTTGTTGCAGGGCGTGGACTAATTCGTCGAGGGGAGTCCGTTTTCGGCTGTAGCCTTCAATCCCCAAACTCCGCAGCGATCGCAGCACAGAATTAGCCGTAACCGTGGTGAGAACAAATAAAGGTAAATTGGGATAATTCTGTTTGAGTTCCTGACAAAACTGCACTCCCAGTCGGGTCTCTTCATCCGCCGTGAGATGAATATCTAAAACAAAGACATCCGGCAACGCATTGAAAGTGGTTAGTTGGTGACGGGCTTGTTCTAGGGTTTGAGCTTGGGCGATAATATGGGTGTCTTCTCGGGCATTGAGAACTTTGGTCAGTCCTTCTGAGAAGACGAGGTCAGCATCAAGCAGGAAGATTTGGATAGCGCGATCGCTCACAACAATGAAGTTAACTCCTAGCTAAGTCGCAGCAATTCTAACACAGGTATTTATGAAGGAATCATCTTGGCACATTTCTCTGGCTGATACGAAGGCAACACAGGAATTAGGAAAACTCTTTGCAACTTTTCTTCCCGCTAATAGTGTGGTTTTGCTCTTTGGTGATTTAGGGGCAGGAAAAACGACATTTGTCCAAGGGTTAGGAGAAGGCTTAGGGATTACGACACCAATTGTTAGTCCCACCTTTACCCTAATTAATGAGTATCTAGAGGGAAGAATGCCGCTGTATCATCTGGATCTGTATCGGTTGGAAAATCAAAGCGCGATCGCGCAACTGTTTCCCGAAACCTATTGGGAAGGTGAGGAAGTCACACCGGGAATTACAGCCATTGAATGGGCTGATCGACTCCCCTATTTCCCTCCCTCTTATCTGCAAGTGAAGTTGCTGAAGACGGAGACTTCTCGCCAAGCAATCATTGAAGTGATTCAGTCATAAAAATTATCTTGCCAGATTGGGGTTATCGTTTCAATTCTGCGGAGTTTGTACTTGATCAATATAATCGCGAAAGCGGTTTAAATCAGCTTTTAGGGTTGATTCTACCACTTGCCCTAAAAACAAATTATCCATAATTTGCCCGATCACCCCCGGAATCGAATACGCAACCGATAAGCGGACAATACTGCTGGTTCTGCGGTCATAAAACCGAACTGCCCCCTTATTCGGTAAGCCATCGACTGATTCCCACTGAATAATTTGTTCGGGAACTAAATTGGTAATTCGAGATAACCAACTAAACTCCCAGCCCCCTGTGGCGAGTTTCCAACGGGACAAATCTGGATTATCAGCTAAAACTTCGACCGAATCGATCCATTTCATCCATCGCGGCATTTGTTCTAAATCTGACCATAAATCCCAGACCAGATCCATGGGGGCATTTACTTCGATTTCGACACTATGTTCTAGCCAGTTAGCCATTAAATTGTACTCAGAAAATCAATCAGAGGAAAAAGGTTCCTCCCCATAGATTAGCAGTTATTTTAGCAAAATCGAGGCGTTCCCAAGTGGCTAGGAATAAGAGACCGGTTGAGCAATTTAATGAGCGATTAGGTGGTTCTGTCGTTTTACCGATAAGATCAATTCGATTGTGATCAATAAGGAGAAAAACGTTGAAGCGGTTAGCCCTGATTAGCGTCTCAGATAAAACAGGCATTGTCGAATTTGCCCAGCAGTTAGTTTCGGAGTTTGACTTTGAAATTATCAGTAGTGGCGGGACGGCCAAAACACTGATGCAAGCTGGCATTCCGGTGACCAAAGTTTCCGATTATACCGGCTCGCCGGAAATTTTAGGCGGACGGGTCAAGACCTTACATCCGCGCATTCATGGGGGGATTTTAGCCCGGCGCGATCGCGCTGACGATCAAGCGGATATGGAAGCGAATCATATTCGTCCTTTTGATTTGATTGTGGTCAACCTTTACCCCTTCGTCGCGACCATTAGCAAACCGGATGTTACGGTAGCCGATGCCATTGAAAATATTGATATTGGCGGACCCGCAATGTTACGAGCAGCCGCTAAAAACTATCAGCATTTGACGGTGATTTCCAATCCGAAGCGGTATCAGGCTTACCTGGAAGAACTCCGCAGCACTGGTGGACAACCCTCCCTTAGCTTCCGTCAAACCTGTGCTCTCGAAACCTTTACCCTCACTGCCGACTACGACCAAGCCATTAGTGCGTATTTAGCAGGGATTAATGAAGAAAAGGTTGCTCCGTTACCCCCACAGTTTAGCCTCATGGGAACGCAACGCCAAGCCCTCCGCTACGGGGAAAACCCCCATCAAAGTGCCACTTGGTATCAAACGGGTAATACTCCCACGGGTTGGGCGGGGGCAACCCAACTGCAAGGGAAAGAACTTAGCTATAACAACTTGGTGGATTTAGAAGCGGCGCGACGAATCATCAATGAGTTTACAGATCAACCCACGGCAGCGATTTTGAAACATACCAATCCTTGCGGTATCGCCTCTGCCGATGATTTGGTAACAGCTTATGAAAAGGCTTTTGCGGGGGACTCTGTCTCAGCATTTGGGGGAATTGTGGCGCTGAATCAACCCCTTGATGAAGCCACTGCAACCGCCATGACGAAAACCTTTTTGGAATGTGTGGTTGCACCCGGTTGTAACGAAGACGCAAAAGCTGCCTTAGCCAAGAAGTCCAATGTGCGGGTGTTAATTTTACCGGATCTGCAAGCGGGACCCAAGGAAATGGTCAAAGTCATTGCCGGGGGATTTTTAGTACAAACCGTGGATGACGAACCTGATCGTCCTGAAACATGGGAAGTGGCCACCGAAAAACAACCAACCGCTGAACAATTGGCGGAAATGAAGTTTGCTTGGAAAGCCGCGAAGCACGTCAAGTCCAATGCAATTGTTGTCACGCGCGATCGCGCGACCATCGGCATTGGCGCGGGTCAAATGAACCGTGTTGGTGCAGTCGAAATTGCCCTCAAGCAAGCGGGAGAGAAAACACAGGGGGCAACCCTCGCCAGCGATGGCTTTTTTCCTTTTGATGATTCGGTTCGGACTGCGGCCAAAGCAGGAATTACCACAATTATTCAACCCGGCGGTTCTCGTCGCGATGAAGATTCCATTAAAGCAGCCAATGAGTTAGGAATTGTAATGATTTTAACGGGCACTCGTCATTTCTTGCATTAACCGTTGAATAGGGGCGAATGCGGGTTCGCTCCTCATTGGAAATTTAATTTTTCGTGTTAGATTATTTGCGTTAAGACAAGGCTCAGAGAAAGGATGTCGGAGATCAAGTTAATTGTTGGCTTAGGCAACCCCGGAGAGAAATATGATAAAACACGTCATAACATTGGGTTTGAAGTCGTTGACCGTTTAGCAGAAAATTGGCAACTCGACTGGCGAGAAAATAATCGTTTTAAAGGTGAGTATTGTGAAGGAGTTGCACCGCGTTTGGGTAAGATGCGCTTGTTAAAACCGAATACTTACATGAATCGTTCGGGACAAGCCGTGCGTGCAGTTTGCGATTGGTATAAATTTTCTCCGGAATCCATTCTCATCATTTATGATGATCTGGATTTGCCAGTGGGACGATTGCGTTTGCGATTATCTGGTTCAGCCGGTGGACACAATGGCATGAAATCTATTATTTCTCATTTAGGCACCGAACAGTTTCCACGATTGCGCATTGGCATTAAAAAAGCGGATGCGACCCCAAAAGAGACAATCAGTCATGTCCTAGGGAAGTTTTCCCCTGAAGAACAACCTTATATCAACGAAGCTTTAAAGATTGCGCCAGAAGTCATCGAAACCGCTTTGACCGATGGTTTGGAAAAAGCGATGAGTCTTTATAATGCTCAAAAATAATTCTTCTGTCAAAGGGAGTATCTATCCTAAAAGCAAAGTCCACCCGTATTGATCAAATTAACTTGATCGCGCTCTGTATTTTTTAATCAATTAGCCAGTCAAAGATTACGCCTTGCTCAACCGAAGGCGTAAGCAACGCGCATCAATATCATGACAATCTCAGCTTAACTCCCTGTTTGAATCGGCATATCACTGAATCGAATGAGTGATTCATCGCAATTTTAACTTCAACTGGAACTCACTTCAGCCTTTTCTGAGATCAAAAGCGAGCAAATAGCTGAAAAGACAAGAAAAAATTCAATTAAGTAGTAAAAACCCTATTTTCTAAAAAATTGTAGGATTAGAGAAGTGTTTTTGACTGAATCTAGGAATTTCCTTTCCCGATTAACCAAATCTTGTTTTTCTCTTAAAGCTCGCTATATTTCGGCATAAAGTTCTATTAATTTAACTCCGTGAAAATAAGGTTGTTCCCAAACTAAGTATGCATTTATACTGACAATGGCTGGTAATAACGTTATTTTCATTCACCCAGACGGAGCAGGTCCGGCTCACTATGCTCTTGGTCGTCTTGCCACCGTTGGTCCCGACGGTCGCCTCAATTGGGACGAAATGACCGAATCAAGCGTTTATCTCGGTCATCTTGACGATCAAATTGGAGCGACTTCCAACGCCGGTGCTGTGGCTCACGCCTATGGAATTAAGCCCGTAGCACCCAGTTATGGTTTTGACGAAAACGGAGAGCCCTATCAACCGCTTTCCGAATTGCAAGGGCAACTCCAAGCAGGAGCGGAATCCGGTTCTACCATTATGGAAGAAGCGATCGCTGCTGGCAAACCCACGGCAGTGATTCAATCCGGCTTTATTGCTGAACCTGGTACGGGGGTTTTCCTCGCGGATGCAGAGAGCAGAGGTGACAGAGAAGGCATCACCGCTCAAATTATTGAATCTGGGGTTGATGTCATTCTCGGTGCGGGAGAAGTTGACTATCTCCCCGAAGGCGAAACCGGATTCTTTGGCGTAGAAGGAACTCGCACTGACGGTCGTAACCTCATCGAAGAAGCTCAAGACATGGGTTACGAAGTGGTTTACACGCGCGAACAACTCGAAGCGCTGCCCTCTGATGCCGAAAAGGTATTAGGGATTTTTGCCGCTGAAGATACCTACAATGACTTAACAGAACAACAGTTAAAGGATGCCGGATTATTTGACGAAAGTTTGCCCCTAAGCGAGCAACTCATTACCTACGGTCAACCGGATCAAAATAATCCCAATCCCCCGACTGTTGGCGAAATGATGAAAGCCACGCTTGGTTTAGACAAGTTTACCCAAGCTGAAGATGGCTTCTTCATCGTTGCGGAAGAAGAAGCAACCGATAACTTCGGTAACGACAATAACACTGCTGGTGTTTTAGACGCCGTTTTAAGAGCAGATGAAGCCATTGGTGCGGCGAAAGACTTTGTTGATAACGTCAACCCCAACACCTTGGTTCTTACTGCTGCTGACAGTGCAGCTGGCGGTTTACAAATTGATGATGTTTCCGGTGAAACAGTTGGTACTAACTTCCGTCAGCGTTTCTTGGATGAAAACGGGGAAGAAGCGGCATTTGAAGTCCCTTTAGACGGTCAAACGGGTAATAACACAGAACCGTTTGTCACGGGCGCACCCGATGCCAATGGAGATATCTTTGATTTTGGTACAGCGTGGGCAACCTTCAGTGATGTTCCTGGTAGCATCGTCAGCAAAGGTTATGGTGTTAACGCCGAGAAACTTTCTTCAACGGTTGATAACACAGGGATTTATCGTCTGATGTACGAAACCCTGTTCGATGTGGAACTGAATCCTCCCGAAGGGGTACCGGATGATTTTGCCGTCGAGGAACCCCCTGAACCGACACAAGAGACAGGAAATGTCATCTTCATCCATCCTGACGGGACAAGCCCCTCACACTACGCTGCTGCTCGTTTTAACACTGTTGGCACGGATGGTCGTCTCAATTGGGATCAAATGACGGATGCTGGGGTTTACCTCGGTCACATGGAAGACCGAATTGTTGGGACCTCCAATGGTGGTGCTGTTGTTCACGCCATGGGCATCAAACCCTTTGCCGGTAGCTATGGTTTAGATGAAGCAGGGAATCCCTACACATCCTTATCCGGGAAAGAGGGAACAACCATCATGGAAGAAGCCCAAGCAGCGGGCAAAGCGGTGGGAATCGTTAACTCTGGCTTCATCGCTGAACCCGGTTCCGGTGTCTTTTTAGCTGACGTAGAAGATCGGGGTCAAACCGAAGCGATTACGGCTGAAATTCTAGAATCAGGGGCAGACGTTATTCTTGGCGGCGGCGAAACCGATTATCTCCCCGAAGGAGTGGTTGGACGCTTTGGAGAAGAGGGAACCCGTACCGATGGTCGCAACCTGATTGAAGAAGCTGAAGACATGGGTTACACTGTTGTCTTTACGCGGGAAGAATTAGAAGCGGTTGATCCAGCAGAAACCGATAAGCTATTAGGGATTTTTGCCGCTCGCGATACCTACAACGATACCTTTGAAGATGATCTGCGCGCTCAAGGATTCGTTGAGGAAAATGGGGATTTAATTTACTATGGGCAATCTCCTGAAAATCCCAACCCTCCCAGAATTGCAGAAATGACCGAAGTTGCCCTCTCGATTCTGTCTCAAGACGAAGATGGGTTCATGCTGGTTGCGGAAGAGGAAGCAACGGATAACTTCAATAATAACGATAATGCCGGTGGCGGTATCGAGGCGACCATTCGCGCTGATGAAGCCATTGGCGTTGCTCAAGATTTCATTAAGAATCAGGATCCCAATACCTTACTCATTACGGCTGCTGATAGCGATGCGGATGGGGTGGAAGTTGATGATGTTTCTGGGGATACCGTTGGCACTTATGATGTGCAATCCCCTGATCTTGAGGTTCCCTTTGACGGTCAAACTGGTGCTGATACTGAACCTTTCTCCACTCCTCCTGATGCCGATGGCGACACCTTCCAATTCGGAGTAAGTTCTGCAGGATTAGCGGATTTAGAAGGCTCAATTGTTGCCAAAACCTTTGGCATGAATTCGGAAACGCTGCCCGCCACTGCCGATAATACGGATATTTACCGCACCATGTATCGCACGCTCTTTGGTGTCGAACCAGAAGAAGTTGCTAATTCTAATCTTGTATTTGGTACCACTGGTGACGATGTCCTTGATTCTGCTGTCGATGCTAATTTTGATGGTGCTGGCGATCGCGTCTTTGCCGGTCCAGGAAATGACTTGATCGATACTAGTAGCTCACCCTTTGGTCAAAACCGAGTCTATGGGCAATCTGGGGATGATGAGTTTATTGCTGGTACAGGCGATCGCTTAATTGGCGGCGAGGGGGATGATAAGTTCTTCCTCACTGAAGAAAGCGGCGCTACTGTCATCACTGGCAATGCTGGCGCTGACCAATTTTGGATCGCTACGGTTAGTTTTCCCAGTGAAGCGAACACCATCACTGACTTTACCTTTGAAGAGGATGTTCTCGGGATTGCAGGTATTGGTGCAACTGACATCACTGATCTCGATATTGCTCAAGATGGAGACAACACCGCGATCGCGTTTGGCGGTAATGAATTAGCAATCTTACTTGAGGTTGATAGCAACGCTCTCACTAACAGTAACTTTGCCTTTGTTTAATCAAGCAATCGCTTAATTTTTCGCGGCTCTAGAGTCATTCTAAAATCCCCTGAGTAGAAGGTAAGGTTATTTCTACTTGGGGGATAACAATTAATCAAACGAATCAAGGCAATGTATTCTTGATCCGCCATTACTGTACTTAGGATTTGATCCGGTTTAAAACTATTAGGGTATAGTACAATCGCAACTAAACGATACGGTGTAGTATAAAAACTTTCCGTACAAAGGCTTGAGGAGATGGTTCAGCAAACTTCAACCTATTCGGAAGATACGCCTTCCCCGCCATCGCGATCGCGCACACTGCGGTTTCTGATTCCCCTCGCCTTAGTTTTAGCGGGTGTGGGAGTGGGCGTGAGATACTACTTCTTTTCCCCAACGGAACAAACTGCGATTGAACTCAGTGGACGAATTGAAGGCTATGAAACTGATGTTGGAACAACGGTTTCTGGTCGAGTGGAACAAATAACTGTCCGAGAAGGCGATCGCGTGACAATCAATCAGATGGTTGCAAAGCTGGATGATGATGAACTGCAAGCGCGATACAAGGGAACGCAAGCCAGATTGGAGAGTACGCAACAAGAAGTCCAGCAAGCGCGATCGCAGATTGAAATTGTTCAAAGTAACATTCGGGAAACCCGCTTAAGTCGTCAACAAGCCCAAGATAATGCCCAAGGGAGGATTGAAGAAGCGCGAGGGAATCTTGAAGCTGCAACCGCGCAACTGGATCAAGCCCAAGCCAATCAAACAGAAGCCCAATCTCAACTCCAATTAGCCAAAGTGGATCGCGATCGGTTTAAAACCTTATGGGAACAAGGAGTGGTTCCGCGACAACGCTTTGATCAAGCCCAAACCGAATGGGAAAGCCGACAAGCCACCCTCAAAGCCCGTCAATCGGCTGTGAATGCAGCGCGACGTCAAGTGAATGTGGCAGAGGGAACCTTGCGACAGGCACAAACCAGTAGCTTTGACCCAGAAATTTTCACGGAACGACTGCAAGGACTACAACAGCAACTCGATCAAGCGAGATCGCGCCTCAAAGCTGCCCAAGCTAATGTTGCCAACGCCCAAGCCAATGCAGAAGAAATTAAAGCCCAGTTAGATGATTTAGAGATTACCAGTCCCATTGCTGGTGTCGTTCTAGATCGCATTGCTGAACCAGGGGAAGTGCTGAGTGCGGGGAAAATTATCGTCACTGTTCTCGATTTAGATGAGGTCTACCTGCGTGGGTATGTTCCCGAAGGTGAAATTGGCAAAATTAGAGTGGGTCAAGAGGCAAAGGTTTATCTGGATTCCGATCCCAATACGCCTTTAGCAGCCACTGTCACTTCCATTGATAGTGAAGCCTCCTTTACTCCTGAGAATATTTATTTTAAGCGCGATCGCGTGCAACAAGTCTTTGGTTTGAAACTTAGCATTGATAATCCCCAAGGTTTTGCTAAACCGGGAATGCCCGCCGATGCCAATATTATACTCCAATCTGAAGCAACGGAGTAATTGTTATTAATTCAACCACAGAGACACAGAGGACACAGAGAGTTGAACAACTTGGACGGTCACGTAAGATCTGAGAGAGGGGGTAAAGAAACAACTCCCGCTTCCCCTGTTATCCGTGTGGAAGGTTTATGGAAACAGTACGGAAACTTTCCTGCGGTCAAAGGAATCAACTTCACTGTGGGGAAAGGAGAGATTTTTGGTTTAATTGGACCCGATGGTGCAGGAAAAACCACGACATTTAACATTCTCGCTGGTGTTATGGAAGCGACTAGCGGAACCATAGAAGTTTTAGGAAATCTTCCGCGAGAGGTACGCTTACAAACCGGCTATCTCACCCAAAAGTTTTCTCTCTACTCCGATTTAAGCATTATAGAAAACCTCTCTTATAATGCCCGTGTGCGGAAAGTTCCCGAAAGTCAATTTCAATCTCGCGCCCAAGACTTATTACAAAGAGTTGATTTAGAACCCTTTAAAAATCGCCTCGCTAGTCAACTCTCAGGGGGAATGAAGCAAAAACTCGCTCTCTGTTGTGCCTTAGTATCCAATCCCGAAGTTTTGTTACTTGATGAACCCACCACCGGGGTTGATCCAGTTTCCAGAAGAGAATTTTGGGATTTATTGGCTTCCGTTGCAGCAGAAGGGGTCACGATTGTTGCTGCCACACCTTACTTAGATGAAGCGGAACGGTGTCATCAGATCACCTTGATGTATGATGGTGAAATTCAACAGATGGGAACCGGATTGCAGTTGCAAGAAAGTCTAGGTTTAGTGCGTTTAGAAGTGCGGTGTGATGATATTTTTCAAGCGGAAACTGTTTTACGAGAGAGGATATCTCAGGGAAAAACGAGTCTCGCTGATATCCAATCTTTCGGCGATCGCGTTGATATTTTAACCCCTGATAGTAATGCGGGAACCGAAGAAACTCAAGCCATCCTCGAAGAAAATCAGATTACCGTCAATCGTATCGAAACCAACGAACCCACCTTAGAAAACGTCTTTGTTAGTAACCTCCGCGCCTCTCAATCGGATCCCCCCTTTATTCCCTTCCCAAGACATCGCAATGGAAAAACAGATGCTGACACCGCGATCGGGGCGTATAACCTGCAAAAAACTTTTGGTGACTTCCAAGCGGTAAAAGGGGTTGACCTAGAAGTCAAATATGGGGAAATTTATGGCTTACTGGGTGCGAATGGCGCCGGCAAAACCACGATGATTAAAATGCTGTGTGGCTTACTTCCCGCCAGTGGCGGTGACATGATTCTAGCCGGACAACGAGAGAATATTTATAGTAGTGAAACGCGATCGCGCATTGGCTACATGAGTCAGAAGTTCACTCTCTACGACGACCTGACCATCATCCAAAACCTGCGCTTCTACTGTGGCGTTTATGGTGTACCCAGCAAACTCCGTTCCGAGAAAATTGATTGGGTATTGAAAACTTGCGGTTTAGAGGGTCAAGAAAACACCTTCACGGGAAGACTCCCTGGTGGATGGAAACAACGAGTCGCCTTTGGTGCGTCAGTCATGCACGAACCGGAAATTTTATTCCTAGACGAACCCACTTCTGGCGTTGATCCCCTCGCAAGACGACAATTCTGGCGCTTCATTCGCGATTTCGCCCAACAAGGAACCGCCATTTTAGTGACAACGCACTATCTCGAAGAAGCAGAAAACTGTAATCGGATGGGCTTCATGGTTGCAGGGGAAGTCGTCACCCAAGGTTCACCCACCCAAATTAAAGCCGAACAACCGGGTCAATTAGTCGAAATTAAAACCAATAATGTGGAAGCGACTGCTAACACGTTGAAGGCAGATTTTGAAAGTTGGCGCGTAGCCATTTTCGGCGATCGCGTTCACCTTGTTTTAGACAATGTAGAAGAAAATTGGTCACAAGTGGAACAGCGTTTAGAGGAAGCTAATTTAAAGATTTACAGCCACCGTTTAATTCCGTTTTCGTTAGAGGATGCGTTTATTGGCATTGTGCAGCGGGAAGGTAACAGTAATGAATAGCAAGTTAAAATTTAATTTTCAATATGTTTTTATATTCCAAGGAATTAGAGCCCTATCCTCAAAATCCCGAATATTATAAGTGAGTATAGTGCTAGCTCTTGCTTCTATAGCAAGAGCAACAACGTGACGATCTTTGGGATGATTGGTCATCTGCTCTACTAATTCTGGTCGAACTTCAAGTAAGCTATTAGGAAAAGTATTTTTAATGGCATTTTCAATACTTTGAGCAGTTTCCTTGGATTTCCTTTTTTTATTAATCAAGTTACGAGAGACTTCATCTAGAATCTCTTGAGAAAAACAAGGACGATAGAAACCTTCTTCTGCAATACGTAACAATGTATCGCATAATGGCATAGGGTAAATGACACAAGCATCTAAGACAATCTTTGGAGATTCCTCACTAACCAAAATAGCTCTCTCTTAAATTGACTACTATTATTCATCATACAAACCTTCTTCTTCTAATAAATTAGTCAACTTACTCAATTCGGTTCTTCGGCGTTCTCGTCGCTCTCTAAATGCTGCCAAATCCGAGGTGAGGATACGATAATGCGATCCGGTTTTAGCATAGGGAATCTCACCTGTTTGTAATAGTTTCACTAAATGAGGACGTGATACACCTAAAAGATCGGCAGCTTGTTTTGCTGTTAACTCTTTACCTTTACTAAAAACAACAACTTCTTGATGATCAGCCATATATTCTAAAAGTCTAGCCAAAGATACACAAAAATCTTTTTGCAGGGAAAACTCTTTATCACCTATGGATATGGGTTTGCCAGATTTTAATTCACTAGCAAATTCTCTCAAGACCTCCTCTTGAGCTTTGTTGTGTAAAGTAGTTTGAAGTTCAGGCATAGTATCACCTTAGTTTTAGATTAGTAGTTATGTCTCTTAGCTTAGTAGTATAACTGACTTACCTTTATCATGCAATAACTGAAATAAATAAAATAACTGAATTTATGGCCCTATAGGTTCAGGATAGGACAAAGGTTAATTATGTCTTAGCAATTAAGACGGTCCCATCGCACTACCAGCTAAGTAAAACGTCTTCACTCCTTGCGTAGTGCTATAACGGAACTTCCTTCAAGTGAAAAGAAGAAAACTGTTGCTTGGAAAGACTTACAGCCATTTTTCCGTCGTATCTACTGGGTACAAGTTTTTCGAGTCCACTTGTGGAGAGGGTTTGAAGCCCAATTGCGTTTGTGCAGATAAGAGCATCAGTAAAAGAGAAGTTAGGAGCAAATATGAATTCTCGTGAAAGCGCGATTACCTGGCATAAAGCATAGAGCGTAATGCTTGCCAATCTACAAGCTGTTATTTGCTAGTGTGTACACATGATACACAGTAACAAAAAGTAGAATCATGAGTAACATTCAATCCGTTGGGATTCGGGAATTCCGAGCCAATCTTCATAAATACACAGTTGGTCAACAGCAACCCATTGCGATTACTTCTAACGGGCGACCAATCGGCTATTTTATTCCTATACAGCCATCCCTTGAGAAGGATAAGATTGAAGCCCTCAGAAAAGCCCAAACTCAACTCGCGACAATGTTAGAAGAAAGTGGTGTAACAGAAGATGAAATTGTTGCAGAGTTCAATCATTTAAAGAAAAATAATCACCATCCAAATGATGAGGTTAATTATACCCACCCTAAATCTGTAGAGGCTCAATCTGCAGAGTTCAATACTTTGAGAAAAGAGAATCAGGATCAACTGTGACACCATTTAAATCTTTGGTTCTGGATGCAAATATCCTGATTCGTGCTGTTCTAGGAAAAAAGATTAATTCACTAATCCTTCAATATAATAATCAAGTTGCTTTTTATACGCCTGATCTGTGTTTTCAAGATGCTGAAAAATATCTTCCGATTATCTTAGAAAAGCGTCATAATATTGATGTCGATTTAGCGATGGATGTTTTGACACAAATTAGTCAGATTGTGTATCCTCTTGACAAAGATCTCTATAGTCAATTTGAGGTAGAAGCGAGAAAGCGAATTGCAAGTAAAGATGAAGATGATTGGCCAGTTATTGCAGCAGCTTTGTTTTTCAACTGCCCAATTTGGACAGAAGATAAAGACTTTTTTGGCACTGGAATTGCGACTTGGGAAACATATACTTTAGAAATCTACTTATCAGAACAATAAACTGGGAAGAAACATGGATTCTCGTAAAAGCGCGATTAACGCAAAGTGTCAGCAAATCGAAGATTTGATCCCGAAATTAGAAAAACTTTCTGAACCATCTTTAGAAAAATTCAATCAGTTACTTGATATTTTATGAGTGAGGAAAAACGTCAACAATCAAAAACTCCATCAGAAGCAACGCTAAAACAAAAATGGGAGAAATGGTTTTATCAAGTGGATCAATTAGAGGTATCCCCTAACCTTCCTCAAGATGACTATCAACAAGACTTGCTTAACAAATACCGTCAGCAAGGATTAGAACTATGATCCTCTGTGATGCTGGCGTTTTACTTTGTTTAATTGATTCTACTCAACCTTTACATCAAGCTTACCGAAAAGCAATTATCTCTTTACAGAAACCTTTCACTATTTTAGACTCCTGAATGTCCTTTACTAAGTCTAACAAGCGCGATCGCGCTTTCACGGCTGACACTAGGAAAATGATCGAGAAACACATCTAAAGAATCACCCACTTCAAGATAATCCAGAAGTGTTTTCAAACGAGGGCGCGACAGTCCCTATAGTAATTTTTTCGGCATTCAAGAAAGCCTAAGAGAAATCGGGTTTTGTCAAGGGTCTGAAGGGAGCTGATCAATTGTGTGACTAAGATGGTTAAAGTAGTGATTTAAATAGACTTTTATTGGCGCTAAGTCTCAATTGACAATTCCCAAACCTAATTGTAAAAATTTATTAAAAAATAAAAATAAATTTATTCAAAAACAACAATTACAGACACGCTTTAATAAAACTAGAAGAAAGACCCAATGTATTCCCAAACCATTCAGTTTAAACTGAATGTAACTTAAGAAAATCTAAAGAAAATAGGATTAAACGAATGAATGACTTACAAAAATACCAATTCAAATGCACTTTAACCTTTGGCGATATTTATGGGCAAATCATTGTCTGGCTCATTGTTATCTTTATCAGTTTAGCCACAGCCCTTGCTCTATGGAGTAGTGAGCGTCAAATTTATGCCCTGGCAACAGTGGGACTGATTCTCGTCCTTTCTTTACCGTTTCTGCTGTTTGCATTTGTCACAACTCTCTTTAACCATATTCAAGTCACCCCACTAGAAGAACACGCTTCTAGTAAAAAACGCAGTCAATCCCAAAAAACTGAGCAAAAACCGGCAACTTCCGCTGGTTAAGTCTAACTATTACTTCAGGTTTAACTCATGAGGGATTAATCATAGTCGTTTAAAGTTTCACTTAGAAGACAGGATCAACAGGACAAAAAACTGAAAACTAAAT
>JAAANX010000026.1 GCA_009909085.1 Cyanobacteria bacterium GSL.Bin1
TAGCTGATCTCAAGCTAGGGAGTAATGGGTTAACGCTGTAGAAAGTGTTAATGAGGTAGGAGGCTTATCTAATATGCGTTGTGTACGTTGTAAGCGACATAAAGGCGTTAATATCACGATCTTCGCAATGACCACAATGCTGGCAATGATGAATTCGGTCACTCAATGTCTTTTTGGTGATTTCCCAACATTTAGCGCATCTTTGGGTCGGCTTAAGTGTCCGTGTTGGAGCTTCGGTGTAGATACCACCAGCTTCCTCAACTTTATACTTGAGATTGTCCTTGGTCATCCCAATAGCCACATCAAGCATTGACCGATTAAGCCCTGCTTTCTGAGGTTTACCTTTGCCTTTAGCCTTGCGGGTCATTCCTTTAAGCTTAAGCTGTTCCGTAGCAACCAAGCTATTACTGCTGACAATTTGTGCTGCTACTTGATGCGACCAATCATGACGTTGATTGGCAACTTTTTTCTTAACCTTGCTGATTTGTTTTTGGTACTTCTTCCAACGACGAGAAGCCTTAACTCTACGCTTTTCGGGGCGACGTTTGCGCCTTAATTTCTTAGAGAGTCGGTTTTCCTTAGTCTTAGCCTTAGCTTGGAATCTAGGAGCTTCGATAAACTCTCCATCGGAAGTGGCTATAGCAGACTTACATCCGAAATCAAGACCGATTGCACCTGTCCGAGTCTCTCTAATTGGTTCGCATTTGACGGTTATACTTGCGTACCACTTTTGACCATCCCAAACTATCGTGCAAGTGGTAGGCTTCCCCCAAGTTCTGGCTTGTCCACGCATCCGAATCTTTAAGCCTAAATCTCTGAGTTCTAGGTAGCCGTGTTTTCCTTCTGTATGAGCTTTCCAGCCTGCACTACAGGGATACGTCCACCCACGATATTTCCGTTTGGCTTTGAACTTAGGATACTTACCTAATCCTTTGAAAAACCGTTGAAAAGCGAAATCAACTCGTTTTAAGGTGGCTTGGAGCGTGTGACTGCCGAATTGCTTATATTCCTTTAACTCTTCTTTGAAATCAGGAAGACTATTCTGTTGGTCAAAGTAATTTACCGAGTTTCCAAACTTTTGATACTGAACTTTTCGATTTGAAAGAGCAGCATTATACAAGTCGCAGTGGGCTTTTCTCGCATAATGGAGTTTTTGCTCTGCGGACTGATTAGGATAAAGTTTGAAAGTGATTCGGCCGGTTGTTGCCATAACCTATTTAAGTTAAACTTAGGCTAGTATAGCCTACGAAAAGCCTACATGACAACCAGAGATAAATTTATTAAAATCCGCTTATCAGAGGAAGAGCAAGACAAACTAAAAAGATTTGCTGAAAGCAAAGGATGGAGTCAAGCTCAAGCAGTAAGAGATTGGATTAGAAGGCTACCCCAAAAATAGATGGATATCTCAAGGCATTGAGCCTTTCGACGATTGTTGCTTCGTTAGTATATTAAAAGTTAACTGGCTACGCGATCGCGCATTCTTCAAAGGAAAAACATGGCAAAAACGCTTAGCAATAAGGTTGCACTGGTTACGGGGGCAACCCGAGGAATTGGCAAAGGAATTGCCATTGGGTTAGGGGAAGCCGGTGCAACCGTTTATATTACCGGTCGTACCCTCAACGCCACCGCAGATCAGTCAGGAAGTCTGACCGAAACTCAGTCTGCAGTCGAAGAAGCAGGCGGAACTTGTATTCCGGTACAAGTGGATCACAGTGATGATGAACAAGTCAGACAGCTATTTGAACAGATTGAACGAGAACAAAATGGGCAGCTTGATCTGCTCGTCAATAATGTTTTTGCCGGGGTGAAAACCCTAGCAGAAGCTTCTGGGGAACCCTTTTGGAAAAATGAGCCAAGTTTGTGGGATGCAGTAGCGAATGTGGGGTTACGGAGTCATTATGTAACTAGTATTTATGCAGCGCGGTTAATGAGTCAACGGAAACAGGGGTTAATTTGTACGATTTCTTCTTGGGGCGGAATGTCTTATATTTTTGGCGCTGCCTATGGCGTAGGGAAAGCAGCTTGTGATCGCCTAGCAGCCGATATGGCAGTAGAACTCAAATCAGAAAATATTACTTCGGTTGCCATTTGGCCAGGAATTGTCGGGACCGAACAATTTAGCCAGTTTGCCGAACAGATGCAGGGAGAAGACAATCTCGATCCGCAACAGTCTGTCTTGCGCGATCGCTATAACTGGGAAACCCCTCTCCTAACTGGACGAGTCATTGCTACCCTCGCCTCGGATCCTAATCCCTTACGCTTAACGGGGAAGGTGCAAATTGTTGCTGAACTGGCGCAACGCTATCAAATCAAAGATCAAGATGGCAATCTTCCTGCTTCCCTCCGTTCTCTGAAGTTTATTCTTCCGTCGGCTATCCCTGCTTTGAGACAATATTCTTGGCTGATCCCTGACTTTAAGGTGCCTTGGTTGATTTTGCTGTTAGGCGTTTTGCCCTCACCGAAGATTTGAAGGATGACAGAATTAAAAAATAGCGCGATCGCGCTGACGGGTGCAGCAGGAGGGTTTGGTCAAGAATTTACTCGCCAACTTTTGCAAGCTGGCAGTCATCTGATTTTGACAGACTTAGATGAAACGATTCTACAAGAGCGAGTTACAGCGATTCAAAAGGAAATTAAAACGGGCAAGGTGATTGCTTGTTTTGGCAGTGATTTATCAACCCCTGAGGGCGCACACAAATTCTATGAAGCCGTCAAAGCCTTGAATTGTCCCGTTGATATTTTAATTAATAACGCTGGGGTTGCTTGCTATGGTCGCATGGATGAAGTGCCGTCTGAAAAATGGGAACAGTTGATGCAAGTGAACCTACTCGCCCCAATGCGCCTAACTTCGCTGTTTATGACAGATATGATTGACCGTCAACAAGGGCATATTGTCAATATTTCCTCTCTCGCTGGATACATTGCCCCGGCAGGATTGGCTCACTACAGTGCCAGTAAATTTGGTTTACGGGGCTTCACCGAAGGACTTTTTAATGAAGTAAAGCGCTACAACGTAAAAGTAACAGGAGTTTATCCCTTTTTTAGCCGTACTCCCCTTTTACAATCGACAAAATACGGAAGCCTTTCCCAAGAAACGACTGGTATTTCTGATGATATGGCAACCGATCCCGCGAAAGTGATTGCAGCAACAATCGCAGGGATTAAACGCAATCAACTGCACGTTTTTCCGGATCGAACGGCAAAAGTTCTATCTTTACTGAAACGCTTTGTTCCTAGTGTAGTGGCTTGGGGAAGCGAAAAATTTAAGCCGAAAAAATAACAATGAATAGCACCACACACAAGCAATTAATCATCGGCGCTGGATTTGTTGGCTTAGGAATTGCTCAAGCCCTCAAAGCAGCCGATATTCCTTACGATCAAGTTGATGCCAGTGATGATATTGGCGGAAATTGGTATCACGGCGTTTATGAAACCGCTCATATTATTTCCTCGAAGAAAGTCACCCAGTTTTCCCATTTTCCAATGCCTAGGCACTATCCTGACTTCCCCAGTGCGAAACAAATGCGGGATTATTTACATGCTTTTGCTGACTATTTTCACTTACGCCCCCATATTGAACTGAACCAGAAAGTTATTGATGTGCGACCCATCGAAGATAATCTTTGGCAAGTGACCTTTGCCAATCAAGAACAACGAATCTATAAAGGGGTTATCTTATGTAACGGTCATCACTGGTGTCGGCGTTTTCCCGAATTCAAGGGAGAGTTTTCCGGTAAAATCATTCACTCTAAAGATTACAAAACACCGGACCAACTTCGTGGAAAGCGGGTTTTAGTCATTGGTGGCGGCAATTCCGGGTGCGATTTAGCAGCAGAAGCAGCGCGAGTGGGGGCAAAAAGCGTTCTGAGTTTGCGTGAGTCAGTCTGGTTTATTCCCAAAACATTTGCTGGCAAGCCGGTGGTAGATTTAATTCGAGGCTGGATGCCGGAGTGGCTCCAACGGTTGATGGTTTATGGCATTATTCGCATCACCTTCGGGAAACATGAAGATTATGGGATGGCAAAACCCCAACATCGCATCTTTGAGAAGCATCCCACTCTCAATAGCGAAATCCCCTATTACATCAAACATGGTCGAATTACTCCCAAGCCAGAAGTCCAGCAGTTAGACGGTGACAAGGTTGAATTTGTTGATGGGACACGGGAAGTGTTTGATCTAATTGTTTGTGCTACAGGTTATGATGTTGCTTATCCTTTTTTACCGGAAGAACTGCAACGAGTCAAAGGAACTGTGGTTGAATGCTATGGCGGTTCTTTTCTCGCCGATTATAGAGGATTAGCTTATGTGGGCTGGGGACAGGCCAGAGGCGGTGTCGGTTCTCTGATTTCAGCCTATGGTCCCCTCTTTGCCCGCTGTTTGCAACTTCAAGACGAGATTAAGGTTCCGATTGGTCGTGTTTTTCAGGAAATGGGACAATCGTTACCCAAAACTCATCTTTCTGATCCTCAGCAAGTGTTTCGACAATTAAAGTTACTCAAGCTTGGTTTCAATTTAGTTGAGAAGAAAGCGCATCAGGTTGACAAAACCAATCCTAACTTTTGTAACCGCCCTCTGCAAGCGTAATCCCTACCTAATCAGGTTCATATTACGGATGTTTGGTTATCTTAGTGGGTTTATAGTTTAATTTTGGTTACACATACTCCTCATAGCAAAGGAGGCAGCTGCATTTTTTTATATCTTTTCTCAATGATGAATATAGAGTACTGTGATGCGATCGCGCCCAAAGCAAGATATCATCTATATTATCGTTCCCTGTTTCCAGGAACTGTTACTTAACTCACTGCTCCTTCCTGCAATGGTAATCAGAGATACTTGTTGAGAGTTCTGGGCGAACATTACGTAAAAGTTGAATGAATACTAACGAAACTTATCTGAATCACCCTACTTTTGGCTTACTCTATCGAGTTTGCCTTGTTGAGCCAAATCGAGAGATCTTTACCACGCTTTATGCCCAACGTCTCTTTTTTTTGGTAACAGTCAATGAGGAAGGGTTAGCTTTTGAGCCCAAAAGTCGGTCGGAAGCCCGTTTACTCATCGAAAATCGGTTACGGAAATTGCGACGCCTAGGGGCAAAAGAAGACTACTCTGCCTTAAGTGAGACTTATAAACGTATTTTTCAATGACGGTTAATTTAACAAAACGCATTCAAGAACTTCGTGAAACCATCCCCCCAGAGGTCAGGTTAATTGCAGTTACCAAAACGGTTTCCGTTGAGAAGATACGAGAAGCGTATGCTGCAGGAATTCGAGATTTTGGTGAAAATAAAATTCAAGAAGCCCTAACCAAACAAGAAGAATTACAAGATTTAAATGATGTTTGTTGGCACTTTATTGGTCATCTCCAAACCAATAAAGCAAAACTCGCTTTAACGCATTTCCATTGGATTCATACCTGTGATCGCCTAAAAATTGCTCAACGTCTTGATCGCTTCACCGCAGAATTAGACATTACTCCGCCTAACCTTCTCCTGCAAGTGAAACCATTGCCTGACCCTAACAAATATGGCTGGACCATTCCGGAATTATTAGCTACCCTTGCCACCCTTGATCAATATCAAAACTTAAAAATTCAGGGATTGATGACAATTCTGCCTTTCAATCAGTCTCCGTCAGCAGTGCAGGCTGGGTTTGAAAAAGTTCGTGATTTAGCGCGGGAGATTGATCAAAAAAATTACTCTCATCTGGCCATGAAAGAGCTTTCGATGGGAATGTCAGCCGATTACCAGCTGGCGATCAAAGCTGGAGCAACTATGATTCGTTTAGGGCGTACAATTTTCGGTGAACGCCCCGTTTAACAAAACGAAATAAAAAAGATTTTTCAAATGTAAAAATTAAGAGTAAAATTAGCGTGAACTTTGTAATAAAAGTTAGAGTTAACAGTGGTGTTAGAAGAAAGTCTGAAGATTAGTTTCATCAGATCAGCTAACATCTACCGTAAATGATCCTCTATTATCCCTCCAGGACAAAAAATATTTGAGATCACTCTCTCAAGTTAGATAAACCTGGATTTTAGGTCAAAGAAATAGATATAAGAGGTTCCGTGTTTATCCTCTATTCACAATCACAAAAGAGGGTTAACATTAATCAATGGCATTACTTTGTGAGGAATAAAAACTATGAGTAACGTATTGAACAAATTTAAAGACTTTATTGGTATTAATGAAGCTGATGATCTTGATGATGATTATCTTGACGAGGAAGACCTAGATGATGCCCACTATTCAGCTCAACCGGGCGTAACTGCCAGTCCCGAAGGTGAACCTCGGGCTCGGTATCAAAGACGACCCAAGTTTACACCGGATGGACAAGAGGCAAAAAACACTTCTCCAAAAAGTAATGTGATCGGTATGCCGGGTGCAAATAATGGACCCAATGAAATTGTAATGCTTGAACCTCAATCCTTTGAGAAAATGGCAGAGGTCATTCAAGTGCTACGAGAACGCAAAACAGTGATTCTTAATTTAAATATGATGGAACCGGACGATGCCCAGCGCGCTGTCGATTTTGTTGCGGGCGGCACTTATGCCATTGATGGTCATCAAGAACGGGTCGGAGAAAGCATTTTTCTGTTTACGCCAAGTTGCGTCCAAGTGAGTAGTCGTTCCCATACCACCCAAGGGACTACTGGTTCTCAATCAGGAACGCAAGCCAATGTCCATCCCATGCCTCCCACAGGGAATTGGCAAAAACCAGAAAACCCGATCGCGCAATAGGATAAAATTAAACCGCATAGTAACGACAAGCGAGTTCGTCAATAATAGTGTCTATACGGTTTGGAATGATCGGTGGCGGGGTGATGGGTGAAGCGATCCTCTCCCGCCTTATCGCCGAAAAAATTTATTCTCCAGAAACAGTTTTGGTGAGTGACCCTTCACCCCAAAGACGAGGGGAGTTAGCCCAGCGCTATCACGTTGCAGTGACAGAAAGTAATCGCCAGGTGATGCAGTCCACTTCAGAAGTCTTATTACTGGCGGTGAAACCCCAAGTTTTACCTCGCATTGAATCGGATTGGGATGGTGCGAAGGAAAATATTGAACATTTACCTTTATTAATTTCGATTTTGGCAGGGATTCCGATTTTGCGCCTCAAAGCGGGGTTAGATCCTCTGCCGGTGGTACGAGTAATGCCTAACACCAATGCCACCGTAGGAGAGAGTATGAGCGCGATTGCGACCGGATCTGGCTTGCGACCGGAACAACTGACTCTGGCTAAAACGATTCTCGGCGCGATCGGAGAAGTCGTGGAAGTTCCCGAGTCAGCCATGGATGCCGTTACTGGTGTTGCTGGGTCAGGTCCTGCTTATGTGGCTCTCCTTATTGAATCTTTAGCCGATGGTGGGGTTGCTGCGGGATTGCCTCGCCCCACTGCCTTGCAGCTCGCGATTCAAACAGTTTTAGGAACAGCGACACTCTTACAAGAAGAACAACTCCATCCGGCCCAACTCAAAGATCGGGTAACCAGCCCCGGCGGAACCACTATTGCTGGAGTGACTGAATTAGAAGCAGCCGGGTTCCGATCAGCGGTGATTCAAGCTGTACAAGCGGCAACTGCTCGCTCTAAGGAATTGGGAAACGGTTGATTATTTGCACTGACCAGCAACCAAAGAACAAAGGACCAATGACCAATGACTAATTCCACTACTCAAAATCGTTATGACTATGATATAGTTGTAACAGTTAGTAAACTTTGTTACTAAGGAGTATTTCCCATGACAGAAGGATGCCTCAGAGTCGGACAACAAGCCCCTGATTTTTCTGCAACTGCCGTTGAAAACCAAGAATTTAAAACACTCAGCCTGTCTGATTTTCGTGGACAATATGTTGTCTTATTTTTCTATCCTTTAGACTTCACCTTCGTTTGCCCCACTGAAATTACCTCCTTCAGCGATCGCGCCCAAGAATTCAAAGACATCAATACCCAAATTTTAGGGGTTTCCGTCGATAGCGAATTTTCTCACCTCGCATGGATTCAAACGGATCGTAAAAATGGCGGTGTTGGAGACCTCAATATTCCCTTAGTCTCCGATATTAAAAAAGAAATTAGCAGTGCTTATAACGTCCTCGATCCTGATGCTGGCGTTGCTCTTAGAGGACTCTTTATCATTGATAAAGAAGGAACCATCCAGCACGCTACTGTTAATAATCTTGCCTTCGGACGTAACGTTGATGAAGTTTTACGGACTCTGCAAGCCATCCAGTATGTGCAAGCTAACCCCGACGAAGTCTGTCCTGAAGGCTGGAAGCCTGGTGAGAAAACCATGAATCCCGATCCAGTCAAATCCAAAGTTTACTTCGCTTCTGTTTAAGCAACTCTTGCTCCTGTCTTCCAAGGATGGGAGCAATTGTAGTGTTTGATTGCTTTTCCTAAATCCCTGTGTTAATCTAGTAAAGGTCTGGGCGGTTAGCTCAGCGGTAGAGCGCCTGCCTTACAAGCAGGATGCCATTGGTTCAAATCCAATACCGCCCACTGTTTTCAAGAAGATGTAAATATAATTTAAGAACTCTGCGATCGCGCTAACACAAGCAGCGAGTCGCAGGCTCCAATCCTCCCCAACCCCTTGATTTTAGCTTTTTCTTCCTTAACTAATTACTAATTTTGATCAATAGCTGTGGCAGTGAGGGATAAAAAGATATCAATTTGACGCAAAGAGGGTTCCGGTTGGAAGGCAGTGAGTGCAACTTGTTCTAGGGAATTTAGAGTGACTTTGGCTTGCGGAGAAAGCTTCTTGAGGGGATGTTGGGGCATCGCTTCTAAAAGTGTCATCGCTTGCTTAATATCGAAATAAACATAACCAAAGTTGCTATCGGGTAGATGTTCAGCCATAGCAGTAAATTGAGGACTATTTCTTAACGAATTTTCCCCTTGTTTTTCGGCAAAAATCCGCAATGGTGTCGCAACAGTAACCATCAACCTTTCTTCTTGCAACCAACCGTAGCTGAGAAAGGGCTGCTGTGAAGGATCTTGCCAAGTGGTGACTTCGGTGTTGCCCAATCTCTCGGTTTCTTGGGTAAGAAAGGGATTTTTCGCGGCAATGTTACTGAGTTTCGCTAGTGTTTTTTCGCCGATCTCGGGTTGGCTAGATTCAATTAAAATCCCTCCAGCAAAGGGAAGATTGGGAAGATTCGATTCCTGTGTAGGAAACAGCGCGATCGCGTATTCGCCATCTAACCAACTAAAAACATCTTGATCTAAATCAAGATCCCAAGATCGTGCCCAGCGCCGCATCACTGATAAGCCAATTCTTAAGAGGGGAGTTTCTTGACTGCGATCAACTAACTGAGACCAAAGTTGATCTAACTGATGACCATTGATCAGTGCTACGGTACTTTCAGGAAATTCCGACAGTAATTGACTCTCATTTGGAGGGAAGGTCAAAAACTCCGTTTCTGCACTCAGCGCTAGCGTTTGCCAATGTATTCCTTCAGGCTTTAATTCTATGCCCATTACTGCTGACTCAATGACATCGAATCCTTGCCCTGCAACCCCTTTTTCTAGCCATTGACTGTAGTCGCTTAAGTAAACTTGGGCAGCGGAATTTTCCAGAGTTAAACCTCTTGAAAGCAGTTGTTGCATTCCCTCTTCACTGGCAAAAGAAGGCTGACCTTGGGTGGTAGCAATCGCCTGTTCAATCACTTTTCCTTGCGGTGAAAAGAGAATATAACCTTGCACCATTGCCCCACTCGCGCGACCGCCATCTGCTGTTTCTACTTCCGTAATGGTTACGCCTTGATACTGACGTTGTCTGACTTGGGTACTGCCATTATTTTTTAAGGAACCTAAGAAGTTTCTTGCTTTCAGAGAATTGGTAATTCCGGCAATAACTAAGACATTTTTGTCTTGCGAGAAAGGATTGAAGGAAGGAAAATGAGCAATTGCCATTCCACTTAACCAAGGGGCAATGTCTTCCTCATAATTAAGTTCAGAATGAGGGAGGATATCTTGTTCTAATTGTTCGAGATGATTTTTCCACACTGCTTGCGCTTCAGGCGTTCCATATTTCTCCAATTGCGACCAAATATCGGGATCAGTGTCAATAAAGGTCAGACTTGAAGCCCGTTCTGGCACAAGTTTTGCGCTCGCTTGGGGAGTTAACCGTTTACCGACAATGAGACGGAAGTAACTATAGGTTCCTCCGATCACTAAAACCAGTAAAATACCAATGAGGGTAATGCGTTTTTGGGTGAACATTTCGTTTCCTCACGTTGTCACAAGTTCTACCCTAGTTAAAATACACATTTTGAATTCGTCATGAGTCATTAGGGAATAAGTGACTCCTAGAAGCCTCATTATTCATTCTGCTCTCCCCTTGTCTGATTGAGCAAAATTCACTTATAATAGTAGGCTGTGTCAAAAAAAATAACAATTACAACAATGCCGAAGCTCAAAACAAACCGGGCGGCTGCGAAGCGGTTTCGGACCACAGGAAGTGGAAAGATCCGTCGTCGCAAAGCTTTCAAAAATCACCTCTTGCAGCCAAAAACCCCAAAACGGAAGCGGAGTTTATCTAAGTTGACGATGGTTAATGAACGAGACGAGGACAACGTGCGTCAAATGTTGCCTTATATGAAGTAAGTTAAGTGAACAAGCAAAGGTAAATATTATTTATGTCACGAGTGAAAAAGGGGAATGTCTCCCAGAAACGACATAAGAAGATTCTTAAGTTAGCTAAAGGATTTAGAGGTGCCCATTCTAAACTTTTCCGCACAGCGAATCAACAGGTAATGAAGGCATTACGCCATTCCTATCGCGATCGCCGCCGTCGGAAACGTGATTTTCGTCGCCTCTGGATTGCTCGGATTAATGCGGCTGCCCGACAAAATGGGATGAGTTATTCTCAACTCACCGGTCAGCTGAGAAAAGCGGATATTCAACTCAATCGCAAAATGTTAGCTAACTTAGCAATGCTGGATCCCGAAGCATTTGCCAAAGTGGTGGAAACAGCGAAACAAGCGTAAAGGTTCCAGGAGTTAAGCAATGGCAAACGTGAACTCGGTTTCTTGGCGAAGCCGAGTTTTAAGTTTAGGATTTCGGTTACTGGTGGCAAGTGCGTTTTCTTTCCTCGCCCTACCTGCATCTGCAGCAGAGTTAGCGGAAATTGAGGCAAGAGGACATCTCACCGTTGCCGTTAAAGATAATCTGCGTCCTCTCGGATTTGAAGATGGAGAGGGCAATTTAAGAGGGTTTGAGATTGATTTAGCGCGACGCTTAGCAGAAGAAATTTTGGGGGATCCCAATGCGGTGCGTTTAAAGCCGGTGATGAATACTGAACGTTTAGAGGTCGTATTCACGGGAAAAGTGGATCTAACGATCGCGCAAGTTAGTCAAACGGCAGCGCGATCGCGCGTTGTTATGTTTAGTCCCCATTATTATTTAAATCGCATTGCTTTTGTGACAAAAAACAATAAAATCAACCGCCTGAGTGATGGGAAGCCAGGAAAAATTGCCGTATTAAATCAATCCAGCGCGATCGCAGAAGTGAAATTTCATTTTCCTGACATCCAACTAGTTGGCGTTGATTCCTATCAAGAGGCACTCTCTGTTCTTGAAGCAGGAGAAGCCGTTGCCTTTGCAGGAGACGAAACGGTTCTGGCAGGATGGACTCAAGAATATCCTGACTATCATTTACTCCCCGAACGGATTGGTGGGGAAGCCCTAGCGGTTGTGATGCCTAAAGGTTTACAATATTCTTCCTTACATCAAATTGTCAATGAAACCATTCGTCAGTTGAAGCAATCGGGATGGTTGCAACAAAAAGCACAAGAATGGGGATTGAGTAATGCTGGTCGGAAAAGCAGTGAATAGTAAACGGTTTTTTGTCCTTTGTAGTTTGATCACTAATAATTCATAAAAAATGCAAGATAATCTTCTTCTTTTATATTTATCACTCTTAGTTTTAATTCTAGCGGGAGCGGGTTTCTTTCTCTTCCGGCAAATTTTCAAGACCCGTCGGAAAGAAAGCCGTATTTCTCAATTACAAAAACAAATTAAAGAACAAACGGCTACCGCTAAAGATTATTATGAATTAGCCAGTCTTTACTTAGATAAAAAACTCTACGTTCAAGCTACGAAAATTTTACAACAAGCCCTGAAGTTTAAAGATGTCGAACCGGAAAATCGGGCGTTAATTTATAATGCGATGGGGTATGCCTATTTTGTACAAGAACAATATGATTTGGCGATTCGCCAATATAAAGAAGCGGTTAAACTTTATCCAGACTATGTTATTGGTTTGAATAATTTAGCCAATGCTTACGAACAGAAAAAATTAACAGCGCAAGCCATTGAAACTTATGAAGAAGCCCTCCAATATGATCCGGAAAATAAAACCGCAAAACGTCAATTGGAAAAGCTAAATAAACGGTTTGTTAAAGAACCGCAAGCAGAAGAAAAAACTTCAAAAGAGTAAACAATGGTGAGGGCAGACTGGTTAGAGACCGTCAAAAAAGAACAAGTTATTGCTGTGATTCGAGCCTTTCCGAAAGCCTTAGGCAAGCAACTCGCCCAAGCCATGCGCCAAGGAGGAATTCGCTTAATTGAAATTACTTGGAATAGCGATCAACCGGAAGATTTAATTCCAGAATTGCGTGCAGAAATGCCTGATTGTCTCATTGGCACAGGGACAATTTTAAATACAGAAGAACTTAATCGCGCGATCGCGCTGGGGGTGCAATTTATCTTTACCCCTCACGTCAACCCACAACTCATCGCCACAGCGAACCAGCATAATATTCCCATCATTCCGGGTGCTTTATCCCCCACAGAAATTATCACTGCCTGGCAAGCCGGTGCAAGTGCTGTCAAAGTCTTTCCAGCACAAGCCCTAGGTGGCGTTAATTATATTAAAAGTCTGCAAGGTCCTTTAAGCAATATTCCTCTTATTCCCACCGGTGGTGTCACCTTAGAGAACGCCCAAGGTTTTATTGATGCTGGCGCAACAGCTGTGGGCTTATCTTCACAATTATTTCCCCAATCATTAATTCGTGCGGGAAACTGGGAGGCAATTACACAACGCGCTTTGACTTTAAAACAAACCTTGCAAGCCTCTTAAAACGGTTTAAAACTAGAGAACAGTAACGCTTTTTATTTGAAATTACTATTATTTCTTTGTGCCCTTTGTGTCTTTGTGGTTAATAACTCAATGAATCAAACTCAGTCTAATCAACAACTCATTTCTATTATTCAAGATAAAATTGCCAATTCTCCCGAGCAAAAAATTACCTTTGCTGACTATATGGACTTAGTTTTATACCATCCCCAGCAGGGATACTATACATCCGGTCAGGTCGATATTGGCAAAGCAGGAGATTTCTTTACCGCTGCCTCTCTTGGGAGTGATTTCGGTGAATTATTAGCTGAAAATTTTGTCGAAATGTGGGAAAAGTTAGGACAACCCAATCCCTTTGATTTAGTGGAAATGGGGGCAGGAAAAGGAGAATTAGCCAATGATATTCTCAGTTATTTATCACAACACTATCCGCACTGCTTGCCAGCACTCCATTATCATATTATCGAACAATCCCCTGCCTTAAGAGAAGAACAACAAGAGAAACTTAAAACCTGGCAAAATGCAGTCACTCTCTGCTGGCAAACTTGGGAAGAGATTCCTGATTCATCTTTAGTGGGTTGCTGTTTCTCCAATGAATTAGTCGATGCGTTTCCCGTGCATCGGGTACAAATTGAAGCAGGAACTCTCAAGGAAATTTATGTCACTCTTAGTGAAGACAAAGAAACATCGCCATTTACCGAAGTTACGGATAATATCTCCACTCCTCAACTCAAAGAATATTTCCAAACAGTTGGTATTACTTTACCTTCTAGTGAGTATCCAGAAGGCTTTCAAACTGAAGTCAACCTAGCTATCCCATCCTGGCTAGCAACCGTTTCTCGTTGCTTAAATCAAGGTTATTTATTAACCATTGACTATGGTTATCCTGCGCAAAAATATTATCATCCCCAGCGTTATACAGGAACTTTACAATGTTATGTTCAACATCAACGTCATAACGATCCTTACCTTTTAATTGGTCAACAAGATATGACCAGTCATGTTGATTTTACAGCAATCGAAACCTACGGCAAGCAGTATGGTTTAGAGTTTTATCACTTTACCCAGCAGGCCTTATTTTTAATGGCATCCGGTCTCGGTGATCGCTTGAATCAACTTTCTCAGGGTGGATTTAATGTTATGGAAGTCCTGCAGCGACGGGATGCACTGCATCAGTTAATGGATCCTATGGGCTTAGGTGGTTTTGGTGTTTTATTGCAAGGGAAAGGAGTTCAAGCAGCAGAAAATACCTCTCCGCTTTTAGGGTTTCGAGAAAGCGGATCATCCCTACAATAAAGGCTCAATCCGTTGAAAATCGCGATCCACTTCATACCAGAGAGAACGGTTATGGGGATCCGTACTGAGTGCTTTTTTTAAGAAGGTTCTTGCCAATTCAAATTGTCCTTGATTGACTAATTGTCGTCCTCGTTGTTGATAGGTAATCGCTTGCCATTGACGCACTTCAGAATCGTGAGGAAAGCGTTTGGATAAACTTTCCACTAAAGTAGTGGCGCGAGCGAATTTTTGGGCTTTGAGTAACTCTTGTAATTGCTGATAAGCATCCCACTTCACCTTTTTATCAAAATCCGAAGCTGAAGGGGAGGTTTCTTTTTTATGACGCTTGACTTCTGTTTCCTTTGATGAAGCAGTACTTTGATGGGAAACGTTGGTGGAACTTTCGCCTTTAGAAACTCGTTCCAGAAGATATTTATAGGCTTCGGTAATGCGAATAAATTGAGTATGGGCTTCTTCGCGATTGTTCGGATTGACGTCGGGATGATAGCGTCTCGCTAAACGGCGGTACGAGGTTTTGATCTCTTCAATGCCTGCATTGGGAGTTAATTCTAATAAGCGATAACATTCCACCAGTTCCATTGCTCACTTCTCAGGGAAAAACTTAACTTTCAATTGCTCACTATAGCTAGAAACACTTTCAAACTCAACTCTGAGGTGATTGCGGGTTTGCAAATTGCGGATTGAAGATCAGCCATGAGATGGCGTATTGATTGTACTTCAGGGATTATCGCTTTATATAGGCAAAACACTATATATAGAATAAATAATATTATTATAAGTCTATTATTATACCCAGCCTGCCTTATCGCTCAATCAGGCTTGATAGGTGCCGTTCTTGCCTTGCTTACGCTAAAAGCGAGGTCTTCTTGCTCACGTTAAGATAAAATTTAAAGTGTTAAAAGTTATTTCAGAGCCGAAGGAGTAAAATGCCATGTCTGATCTCGATCGCGGAATTATGAAATTTAGTGGGGCAGATAAGCCAGTTATCGTCGCTGTTTCTTCTGTTGTTGTTCTCGGCGCGATCGCGGCTTTGATTATTTGGGCGTTACAAGTGGCTTATGCCGTTGAATAAATATTCCCCTTCGCCAAAATTCCTCTTCTTGAGACGGTTCAACCGGATTCACTTCTGTTCTTAAATCTTGAAGGCAGACAATTAAAGAGAAACATAATTAGCAGCCCATCCCTTTTTCAGAGAAAACCGGGTGGGTTTTGGCTCGTTGCATACAAGTAAACTTGAAACCTTGCTTGTGCTCATAGAACTTGTATAGCTCTCAGCGGACAGCAAGAACCAAGGATTAATCTAATATTATCAACTCTATCTCTCCAGGCTCATTGGACAACTACGTTAAATACACCTAACTTTTCAAACCTCCTGATGAGGAACTTTTAATCATTATCTTCAGTCTTACTGCCCAAAATCTCCTGACTATGTTATTGATTAAATAGATTAGCAAATCACTTGGTCAGGGTATATATTTAACTCAATTTTTATTAAATTAGATTATATTATGGGGAAATATATTGTTACTGGGGCAGCCGGTTTTATTGGCTCTCATCTGGTTGAAGTTTTATTAGAGCGGGGAGAAACGGTCATTGGGATTGATGAGTTTAATGATTATTACGATCCTGACTTGAAACGAAAAAATTTGACTCAGGCGTTGGAGTATTCCCAATTTAAGTTGATTGAAGACAATATTTTGAATTTAGATTGGTCAACACTGCTTCAGGAAACTGAGGTGGTTTTCCATCAAGCCGCTCAAGCTGGGGTTAGAGCAAGTTGGGGTCAGGATTTTCATTTTTATACTGAACGCAATCTCAATGCAACACAGGTAATGCTAGAGGCGGCAAAAGGAGCGAAGGATTTAAAGCGCTTTGTGTATGCGTCTAGTTCTTCTATTTATGGCAATGCAGAAACCTTACCCACGCCAGAAACGACTTGTCCCCAACCGGTTTCTCCTTACGGAATTACTAAGCTCGCTGCCGAACAATTATGTTGGCAATATCATCAAAATTTTGCGGTGCCTGCTACAGCTTTGCGGTATTTTACGGTGTACGGTCCTCGACAGCGACCGGATATGGCTTTTCATAAGTTTTTCCGGGCAATTTTAAAGCAGCAGCCCATTGGCATTTATGGAGATGGTCAACAAACCCGCGATTTTACATTTATTAGTGACGCGATCGCTGCTAATTTAGCAGCAGCTACTGTTCCCGGTGCAGTAGGAGAAGCGTTTAATGTTGGTGGAGGCAGCCGAGTGGTTTTACATGAGGTATTAGACCAGATGGAAGCGGTGGTTGGATCGAAAATTCAGCGAACCTATCAAGAAAGAGCAAGAGGCGATGCCAGAGATACCTCTGCGGAAATTTCCAAGGCACAAAAGATTTTACAGTATACTCCTCAAGTGAAGCTCGAAGAAGGGTTACGTCGGGAATGGGAATGGATGCAAGCCTTAAAAATTTAGTGGTACTTTGAGGTTTTCAGCCCTTCAGCTTTTTCCTCACTTTTCGGAAGAATCTTTTTTCCTGACTCTTCTCAGCCAATCGACGATGGGATCCTTCCCAGACATCAAGGCTTTGACAGGGTGAGGATTGAAAATAGCGAGTTCGTAGTTGTCTCCAGAGGAAGTAGAATAGCCCAAATAAGAGCAGCATCATAAGCGCCGATTCAACCAGTGCCACATTTTTCCACCCATTTTTCCATTCTCCGCTTCCTGTCTGGCGACGCTTCAGGTATTGATGTTGTAGCCGTTTAAATTTTGTTCAACAAGCCCTGCTTAGCAGATCTATCTTTTAGGAGATATAAATTGTTATAAAAATTTACATAATATAGGTGTAAGTTAACAAAGTTTAACAATATAAGGAGAAATAACTATGTTTTGGTTAATTGCATTATTTGTCGTCGGTTGGGTTGCAGCAGCATTGATTGGCACTCAAGCCTATTTCCGTGGCGAACAAACCAAGCCGATTCACGAACGGAACTGGCGTTCTGAGTCCTTTGAACAGCTTTCACAATCCTTTACGGGTCAGGAAGTTGATTATAATGAGCGGACCCCTGCTTACGGACTCGACACCTATGCGAGTAACAACCTTCCTCGCTAACATCAGATGAAGTTTCAATCTAGAACACCCTTTGACCACTTAAACAGAATGCCTTCTACTTCAGAAGGCTGACCTGCGATCAAACGAATTCTAGTAGCAAGTGCAATGCAGCAAAAGCAATTGAGTCGAGAAGATATTAGTCGCATTATCGAGATGGCTTGGGAGGACGATATACCTTTTGAAGCCATCGAGACTCAATATGGTCTCAAGGAAAAAGAAGTGATTGAGTTGATGCGAAGCCAGTTGAAAGAGTCTAGCTTTAAGATGTGGCGACGACGGGTAACGGGTCGCAAAACCAAACACGCAAAGAAGAGAAAACGCTTTTGATCTTGATTGCTAGGCATCAAGTTTGAGCAAGTGATTTGATGCTAAGGATTAATCTCTCTCGGAAATCGTAACTAACTCATCCAGAGACGTTTGCATCTGCTGATACACTTCCTGATAACAAGCATCAACATAAGCGCGATCGCGCGCTGCTTCTCGACCTGAACCTTGAAAATAAATGGGAGAGCAAACTCGCGTATAAATTTTAGCGGGTAAAGGAAAATTGGGAACAAAGCCCATGGCAATCCCCCAAGGTAAACCGAGATAAATGGGAAAAACTCGGGTCATGGGAGTACTTGCATCAACGATGTCGAACTCACGCAAGAAATGCATCAACTCTTTGCAATCGCTGAGAATAAGTAATGTTTCATGCGCCCCAACTGAAACTAAGGGAATGATCGGAATATTCTCTCTTAAGGCCAGTTTGATAAACCCTTTACGCCCAGCCAATTCAATCTGGTTGCGTTGACTGTAAGGACGAAATACATCATCAACGCCACCCGGATAAACGAGAACTGGTGCATCGCGATGTAAAGCAGCCGTTGCCATTTGCACTGTTGCTGGAACAGCACCCAATCTCGCAACAGAAGCGAGCATTCTTTCAGACGTAAAAGCTTCTCGTTGCATTAAACCGTAAGCGGGTCGATCAACACCAAAACGACGTAGCCAATCGAGCAAAAACATAGAAAGATCTGGGGCAGCCAACCCACCATTATGGGAACCCACCAATAAAAAACGTCCCGTTTTAGGAATATGGTGCCAACCTTCTGTTTCCACCCGAAAATACCAGTCGTAAAGGAATTGCCAAAACGGGATCAGGGATTGAAGAAGTTCTGGATCGCGCTGATCTAAAAGTGCTGCTGGTGAGTAACCCCAAAAATTCATCTCATCGGAAGTCTAGCTGTGAGTAAAAATGAACCGCTTTGGTTCTGTTAAGAATTATAACGATTCCTGTGATCCTGCTATAATTTGTTCGCCACTACATAATCGAACTTGAGCAGCAGACCCGTTACGATGGCATAAGGTCATACATTAAATTGTGGAGCATCTAAATGAGTGCAACCTTCAAACACGTCATGTTGATGGTTAATGACGTAACCGCTGCGGCTAAATTTTACTCAGAAGGCTTAGGTTTACCCATCAAAAAAAATAGCCCCGCTTGGGCAGAATTAGACGCTGAGGGGACAACGATCGCGCTCCATGCTGCAGAAGGCGCCAATGGAGGCAGCTCACCCATTCTTAGTTTTCAGGTGGATGATGTACAAGCGAGTGTCAATGCTTTAGAGTCTTTAGGGGGAACCTTAGAAGGTCGGATTCGCGAGCCTTCTTTTGGCAAAGTCGCTGCAATGCGAACCCCAGACGGGCATTTAGTCAGTTTACTCCAGCCGAATCAGGAAAACTAAGCCCAGATATCGAATCTCATTTGTTCTCTCCCGCTGATATGACCTCTCTACTCACAAGAGAGGTCTTTTTATCGGTGAAATTCAAGGGGTTAATAGCAGAACCTAATTTTCTAATCAAACTTACTTAAATTTGATTATTTATTGTGCTATCATAGGGTTATGAGTAAGTTTAGTATTTCCGAAGCAGCAAAAATTAAAGGAGTATCTCCATCAACACTCAGACGTTGGGAAGCAGAAGGTAAGTTAATTCCTGAGCGAACCGAGTCAGGTCATCGGAGATACTCTATGTCTCAGCTTCTTGGCGTGGAATCTCATCAAGCATACACCATTGGCTATGCCCGAGTGAGTAGTCATGAGCAAAAACAAGACCTGGAGCGTCAAAAGGAGATCATTGAACTCTTCTGCGCTCAAAATGGTTGGGAGCACGAAATTATTCAAGACCTCGGTTCAGGTATGAATTACAGCAAGCGCGGTCTTAAACGCCTTCTACGATTAATCACTTCCGGGGAAATTGACAGACTGGTACTGACTCACAAAGATAGGTTACTTCGATTCGGCGCTGAATTGGTGTTTAGCTTGTGCGAGCAATTTGGTGTTGAAATTGTCATCATTAACCGCACCGAAGACACGAGCTTTGAAGAGGATTTAGCAACGGACGTTCTAGAAATCATAACAGTGTTTTCTGCTCGTCTCTATGGTAGTAGGAGTCATAAAAATCAAAAGATTGTTGAGGAGTTAAAACAAGTCGGTGAAAGGCTTTAAGACAAAACTAAAACTTAATAACCAACAACGGACACTAATGGCAAAACACGCAGGAGTTGCTCGTCATGCTTGGAATTGGGGATTAGCGACTTGTAAAGAGATATACGAGTCTGGAGGAAAACGACCGACGGCGGTTAACTTACACAAAAAGTTAGTCGCAGAAGTGAAATCAGTTAATCATTGGTATTATGAAGTCTCGAAATGCGCGCCCCAACAAGCCTTAAGAAATCTAGATCAGGCGTTTAAGCGAGTGTGGAAAGTCAAAGGAACCGGTTTCCCTAAATTCAAAAAGAAAAATATCAGAGATAGCTTTTATTTAGAAGGAAGTCTCACGATTTCAGGTGATTGGATTAAACTCCCACGAATCGGTTGGGTCAGGAGTCACGAGCAACTACCCCCTGTTAAACCAAAGAACGTAGTTATTAGTAAACGGGCGGGAGACTGGTACATTTCTTTCAAGATTGAGTGTGAACCTCAACCTCATCCCAAAAGTAAAACCAGTATTGGTGTTGATGTCGGAATTAATACTTTGGCAACCATGAGTGATGGGACAACTCACCCGAATCCAAAAGCCTATCGTCGCGCCAAAAAGAAACTAGCCAAACTGCAAAAAGAGTTATGCCGTCGCCAGAAAGGAGGTAAGAATCGTGAAAAGACTAAACTTAAATTAGCCAAAGCGCACAAGCGCATCGCTGACGTTCGAGCCGATCATTTACACAAGTTAACGACTCACTTAGCCAAGAACCACGGAGAAGTGAAAATCGAGAACTTAAATGTATCTGGAATGCTCAAAAACCATAAACTAGCGGGTGCGATTGCCGAGGGCGGTTTCTACGAATTCCGTCGCCAGCTTGAATACAAATGCCAATGGTATGGCAGTAAGTTAACGCTAATTGACCAATGGTACCCAAGTTCGCAGATTTGCTCTAATTGTGGACACAGACAGAAGATGCCACTTAATCAAAGAACTTATGATTGTCCTAATTGTGGTCTCTCTATTGATCGTGACTTAAACGCAGCGATTAATCTAGAGCTCCGACCTGAGCTTCCGTCTAGGAAGCATCAGGAAGCGGAGCTAAGTGCGGATAGCTCAGCCGTGCAAGCCTAGTGGTGGTAAAGTCAATGGACTCCCAGCTAGGAAGTAAACATCAAATAGTTAAGTTTGAGTAAGTTTTATAGAGCGGAAAGATACACTAAAAGTAGTGCAAGTGTTAAGAAGCGTAACAGTCTTTCTGCAAAAAGCCATGGTACAGAATAAAGTTCCCGAGACTAAGCCCCTAACCGATTACAGTACAGAAGAGCTCAAACAACAGTTAATTGAAATCGCTGAGCCTCATGATACAGATTCTCTTTCGGAAAAAATTAAGTTCTATCAGCAGACGCTTTCCCCAATGGCAGAAGAGTTAGCCACTCGCAACCCGGTTCCTGATCTCAAAGAACAAGCGCAACTTGTGGTTGGAGTGTGGACGCCCGTGTGGTCAACCATTCCCTTTCAAGATGTGTTACCCGGGCGACGACGGGAGCAATCTTATCAAATCTTTCGCGAAGATGGATATTATGCCAATATCGCCCGTTATGCGCCGGGAATGAATTTCCCCCTATTACGTAATTTTTCTCTGAACCTCCTTGCTTATGACCTGATGTTGATTCAGAAATATGAGATTGCAGAAGAAGCGTGGCAAATTGAAAACGTTGCGATTAAGCAAGCACTGAAATTAGGAGCATCCAGCCTTACTCTCGAAAAAGCTCAGGCTTGGTTTGAAAAAGTTATGAAATCTCCCCTAGAGGAAATGGACGCCAATGCAACAAACGTTAAATTACCCTTCTCGAAAAAAGCAACGCAAAAAGCCTCGCAGCAGTTAAAAGGCGCTGCTAAAGCCAAGCCCAAACTAGAACATCTTTATATTGACCGAGATTTTCGCCTTGTCCGATCGCAGCGAGAGAGCAAGCAACGACCCTCTTATACAATTACAGTGCGGGCAGAAGGAACTCGCCATTAATAGCAGAGTTTTTTACTTTTCTCACCTTGCTTCTGGCTGCCATACAAAGCGGAAGGGTTGATCGCGCCATTCGCCAGCGTTTTTACTAATACCAATGCGCGGCGTCGTTCTGATCTCTGAGGGGTTAATCTCAACGCCCCTATCCACAAACCACAGCCCATGTTCAGGAAGCACGGGTTTCCCATTGAGACTTTTCTCTAATTGCAAAAACTTAGTCAGTTTGCCGGGACCATTAATTTTACCTGCCCCTCGAATCAAAACCGCAGCCGGATATTCCGTCTGATCGCATACAACATTCAGCATCAGATGAACCCCGTAGCACCAATACAGATAAAAGTAGCCCCCAACCGCAAACATGATTTCATTTCTCGGGGTGCGTTTTCCGTTTGCCGCATGATTCGCTAAGTCTGTCACCCCATCATAGGCTTCGACTTCTTGAATCAGGAGCGAGGTCATCGACTGATCTTGATATTGTCGCACTAACTGTTTGCCAAGGAGTTGTTGCGCAACGGTTACTGCCGACTGTTGAAAAAAGGTTGGGGACAATAAAGAAGAGTGGGCCATATCTGTGAAAGATGAGGTGACCTTGATTTTTGGCAAAAACAGTTATTAGTCTAACCGAGAACAAAGTTAATAGAGAGCGCGCCGCCATCCCACAAAAATCGGTCCTTACTTTTCCCTCAAAGTCATTGTATCTTTGCTCACAAAGGAGATTGAGGCATTATTGGGGAGGACGCTTGCCATGAAATACACCGACTGCATCCACATCGGTACCTCCGGTTGGGACTATCCTCATTCGCGATCGCGCTTTTACCTTGACGATCTGCCCAAAAAAACGGCTAGTTTATTACACAGTAATGTTTTGGACAATCTCTGTCATGACCTTATCAATTCAGTACATCTTTCTTAGTCACAAATTATTTGTTAATAATACAACAACGTTATACCGCAGTTGCAACATAACTAATAGTTAGACAGCTAAATCAGGACTGATATCCCTTATCTGTTCCCCCCTAAATTGAGGCTGAGTTAACATTGTTGGAAAATCTCTAGCGCCGTAATGACCAAGTTACCTAAACGTACTAAGTCTCAAAAGATTGGTGTAAGTGCTGCTGATCTACTCAACTCTGTTTTTGCTGAGTTTTGTAACGTTATTCCTGTCCCTCAAGAAAGAGATCTGGGCATCGACTTCATTTGTGAAATTATGCAGGGGGAGCACCCAACTGGAAAGTTGTTTAATATTCAATGTAAAGGGAAAGAAGAAGCTAAAGTAGAAAGTAATTCAATTACAGTTCCTATTAAAGTTGCCACCCTCAATTATTGGTTGCTTCAGCTAAATCCAACATTCTTAATTGTCGTTGATCGTCAAAACGGTTGTTTTTATTGGTCTTTCCCCCAAGATTTCCTCAATTCACTTGATAAAAATTGGAAAGAACAACAAACAGTCTCAATTCCAGTTCCTATCCAAAATCGGTTTGGGCAAGCTATAAAAATCTTACCCAGCCAAATTGCTTCAATAGTTAATTCACATGCCTCTGTTACTCCTAAAAATGGTGATTATCTCGGAACATTGACACTTGGGGATGCAATAGATAGAGCAGTTATTGATTATGGATTGTCTGTACTGAGTTCACCCTTCTATCGCCCTTTTCAGTATATGGGGATGTCTATCGCGGATGCGGCAAGGGCAGTCAACGGTAAACCCAATAAAGTAGGCAACATTATCGTTGACTCTGAGCAAGCTCATATGCTGTTAGAAGCAGAAGGCAATTTTATTAATTATGTAGATATTGAACTAAAAAAGACTAAGCCTTGGAGTCAGAGCCAACCGTTTGATTCTGGGGCAATTTTAGGAGTACTTAGTATTAACCCAGCCGAGTTGGAACTAGCTCGTAAACAGATACACTTCCACACCTATTACGACCACAAGAGAAAGTTAAAGATCGGTGTATCTTGTCAGTATGATGGCGCGCCACTATCTGTAGGATTTAGCAGCAAGTATTATAGGGCATAAAATATTAATCCGTCCGTCAAATAATTAACAGGCTATTTTTTCTGAAAATTTCATCAACTGGAGATTACACTAGGGCAGCCTGGCGAAAATAGTTAACCAGTTAGCGAATGCTCGAAGCATTGATTTTAGTTCAACTTTAGTGGTCAGTTACTTCTACCGCGTTGCACTAGGTTCTGTTGACATAAGACGATATTTTATGTGTGGAAATAAACTTATTTTTAGAGCAAACAATCAGTAAAAACCGAAGATTAAAGAAAGGGGGCGTATTAGAGGCTAAAAGACCAAACTCCTTACTCAAGAAGCTTTCTAAGATTTAGAAAAAAATTTACGACACTATTAACGAAATTCATTTCAATTAAAATTGCTACCAATGACATCGATTTGCTATTCTCATATTTGATCCTCATCGAGAAAAAAAATGAATCCTGATTTCATCAATCAAGTTGTCAATCTCATTAATGAGGAACGGACACAAGCAAATTTAGATCCGCTGCAAATGGATCGTCAATTATCTGAGGCGGCCCAACTGCACAGTGAAAGTATGGCCGATGATGATTTCTTTAGTCATTACGGCGTTGATGGATCTTCACCGTTTGATCGCATTGAAGATGCCGGCTATCAATATGCAAGGGCTGCCGAAAATCTTGCCGCAGGTTATCAAACGCCAGAAGCAGTAGTCCAAGGATGGATGAATAGTTCCGGGCATCGTGCCAATATCTTGAATTCTGACTTAACTGAAATTGGTGTTGGTTATGAATATTTAGCCAATGATACGGGTTCGGTTAACTACAACAGTTACTGGACAACTACCTTTGGAACTCCTTCGATGCCCAGCGAAAAACAAATGAATAGTGAGGAAAAAATGAATCCTGATTTCATCAATCAAGTTGTCGATCTCATTAATGAGGAACGGACACAAGCAAATTTAGATCCGCTGCAAATGGATCGTCAATTATCTGAGGCGGCTCAACTCCACAGTGAAAGTATGGCCGGTGATAATTTCTTCAGTCATTATGGGGTTGATGGGTCTTCACCGTTTGATCGCATTGAGGATGCCGGCTATCAATATGCAAGGGCTGCCGAAAATCTTGCAGCAGGTTATCAAACGCCAGAAGCCGTGGTCCAAGGATGGATGAATAGTTCAGGACATCGTGCCAATATTCTAAATTCTGACTTAACTGAAATTGGTGTTGGTTATGAATATTTAGCCAATGATACAGGTTCAGTTAACTACAACAGTTACTGGACGACTACTTTCGGAACTCCTCTTTGATTGATCCACTCCCACGGCTAAAAGCGCGTGGGATTCAGGACTCAAACAGAAGTTGCAGGACAAGCCTGTCTTACACTTCCTACTCCCACAGACGGAATCCCGCCTGTTTTTAGGTTCTTAGCTGCGTTTAAATCTCGATCATGACGAGTATAACAGCTTGGGCAGTCCCACTCCCTAACTTTCAACTCCAAGGGTTCTAAAACATATCCACAATGACTACAAGTTTTAGAACTAGGAAACCATTGGTCTCTATAAACAACTTGTTTCCCTTTCTTGAGCGCAACCCACTCTAAAATATCAAGAAATTCCCTTAATGCTAAATCAGAGACTTTTCTCCCCCAGATACGCATCATTCCTTTAAGATTTAAGGTTTCAAAATAGAGAGTGTCGAATTGGTCGGTTAACTGATGAGCAAGTTTCCAGAACCAGTCTCTTCTTTGGTTGGCTACTTTCTCATGACAACGAGCTAAATGTTTTCTTGTTCTCTCTCGACCTCTTGAACCTTTCTCCTTTCGGGATAGTTGTTTGTTGGCTTTTCTAATCTTTTTTAAGGAACGTTTTAAGAACAGAGGAGACTGAATCTCAAATCCTTCCGAGCAAGTTAGAAAACTCTTTAACCCAAAATCAAATCCAGCGATTTGACCCGTCTCAGATTTAATCTCTTGCGGAGAAGGAGTATCGACAACAACTGTTAAAAATAACTCACCTAATGGAGTTCTTTTAACCGTTACGGTTTTGACTTTCCCCTCAATGGGTTGGGAGTTCCAGAATTGATAGACTCGTTTTCCGATTTTGATCCGATTTCCACTAAGAAACTTGTAGCCAGCTTGTTTAAGCGTGAATGATTTATATTTCTTTACTTTCTTAAAGTTAGGCGGTCTAACCCCTTTCTTGTTGTGCTTAAAAAACAACTGGTAGGACTTTTCAATTCGTTGGCAAATATCTTGAACGGATTGAGAGCCTAACGTTTGCCATTGAGGATTTCGCTTTCTCAACTTGGCAATATGCTTCTGAAGTTTAGCACCGTTCAAATGCTTTCCAAACATACGATAATACCGCTTATGAAGGGCGATACAGTGATTGTAGATTACCCCTGCGGTATTAATTTGTCGCTTAAGATAGCGATTTCGCTTGTGTTGGTAGAGTTTGAACTTTATTGTCTTCATTATGTCTATAATAACAGATCAATAGACAACCCAGTAATCCAACATGAATCAAAAATATCGACACGATAACACATCGGTTTCTCTTTTGAACTACCATTTTGTGTGGATTACAAGGAGACGAAGAAAAATATTAGATGGTCACTTAGACAAAAGACTGAAAGAGTTAATCTATCAAGCAGTAGAGGAGATAGAATGCGAGGTTATTGCTCTACAAACTCATTACGATCAGGTTCATCTCTTTGTTAATGCTCACCCTCGATTAGCTCCTTATCAAATTATGCACAAAGTTAAAGGATACTCTTCTCACTTCTTAAGAAAAGAGTATCCTTGGTTAAAGCAAAAACTTCCAAGCCTGTGGACAAGAAGCTATTTTGTCTCTACTGCGAATCAAGTTTCAGGTGATACGATTAAGCGATATGTGGAGGATCAAAAAAGTCATTAATCGAATTGGTTCGTTTTCAGGCTATCGTAGGCGCGAAGCGACTTCTCGAAGAGTAGCCTTCAACTCACCGCCTTATATCCCACGACTAAAAGCACGTGGGCTTTACGGCGATTCCTGTAAGCCAATTCAATTCAGTGACCTTCTCTTGACAAGAGCGAGCTCGAATTAATTCTGCAAACAATTAATGAAGTTATTGTTGTGCTGAGGTTTGCAGTAAGCATCATTTCCACCTCTACCCTGTCGTTGCTGTAGCGGTGTTTTGCCAATATGGGGCTGAATGCTAATGCAGGATTCATTTACTGAGTGATCAGCGTTTTTATCTTCCAGTCCTGATGCTTTAATCATAAGGGTTCAATTTATTACTATGATGAGCCGGCAAAAGTGTTAGGCTTGCCAGAAAGTGTTTTAGGAGAGGCTCGATTAAGATTGATTTTTAATCTTGCTCCCAATTCAGTCGCAAATTAAAAGATAAAAATGCCTTATGCAAACGATTGATTATCTTCGCATCAGTTTAATTGACCGCTGCAACTTTCGCTGTCAGTATTGCATGCCGAGTGAGGAAGAACTCGCTTATCTCCTGAAAGAAAATCTCCTCACCCAAGAAGAAATCATTACTCTGCTCAAAAAAGTTTTTATCCCTCTTGGTTTTAATAAATTTCGCTTAACCGGAGGCGAACCGTTATTGCGTCCTGATCTGGTTAAGATTGTTGAAGCAATTACTGCCCTTCCTGAAACCCAAGACTTAGCGATTAGCACCAATGGTTTTCTGTTAGAAAAGTTTGCTCAACCTTTGTATAATGCAGGATTACGACGCATTAATATCAGTTTAGATTCTCTCAATCCAGCCAATTTTGATAGCATTATTGGTAACAATGGGCGCAGTCGTTGGCAACAAACCTGGAATGGAATTTTAGCCGCCCATGCTATTGGGTTTGATCCTCTCAAGCTCAATGTTGTTGTCATTCCGGGAGTGAATGATCAAGAAGTGTTAGATCTCGCTGCCCTAACCTTTGAAAAAAACTGGCACGTGCGGTTTATTGAGTTTATGCCCATTGGCAACAGCGAATGGTTCAGCGATCGCGCTTGGATTCCCTCAGAAGAAATTCGTCAAGACATTCGTCAAAAATGGGGCTTAGAAACCTCTCAAGTGCATGGCAATGGTCCGGCAGATGTCTTCGAGATCCCAGGGGCTAAAGGTACCCTTGGTTTTATCTCCCAAATGTCAGAATGTTTCTGCGATCGCTGCAACCGGATGCGCCTTTCTGCTGATGGCTGGCTGCGCCCTTGTTTGCTCAATGAAACGGGGCAAATTGATCTGAAAACGACCCTGCGCAACTCTCCTAACTTCCACCAAATGCGTCAGCAAGTAAAACAAATTATTGCCATGAAACCTGAAATCAACTTCAAAGAACGGGATAATGGTACAGTGACAGGAAATTACACCCGTACAATGTCCCAAATCGGCGGTTAACTTTTCTTTGCGCTTATCAATAATTAAAACTTGTTGCAAGTGAGCCGATTAACGAGTATCATTTTCAATATATAGCATTTATTGCCAAGAAAACTATGGTTAGGCAACCCTATACCTCATCCTCCCTGAAAGCAGAACTGAACTCTCGCGGTTGGCGACTGACCCCTCAACGGGAAACCATCCTTCATGTCTTTCAAAACCTGCCTCGTGGCCATCATCTCAGTGCAGAAGAACTCTTTCATTTGCTGCAAAAGCGAGGCGAAGAGATTAGCTTATCTACCATTTATCGCAGCGTCAAACTGATGACACGCATGGGGATTTTGCGAGAGTTAGAATTAGCCGAAGGACACAAACATTATGAACTGAATCGCCCCCACCCCCATCATCACCATCACATTGTTTGTATTCAATGTAATCGCACCATTGAATTTAATAATGACTCGATTCTCAAACAAAGTCTTAAGCAAGCGGAAAAAGAAGGACTCCAACTCATTGACTGTCAGTTAACCATCATGACCATTTGCCCTGAGGCAATTCGGATGGGATGGCCCTCTGCGCTACCGAGTAACTGGGTTTGTACTCGTGCTATTTCGGAAAGTCATCCTGAAGAGAGCATTGAGGAAATAGAACAAGAAATTGCTGAAAGTGAATCCTCTCAACAACAAACAACTAATAATTCCTAAGCAGACTACTTAGTAACTGGCGAATCAACATAAATCATCGGTTCTTCCATGGAAAATTCTAGTTGGTTATCAGACAATTGCTTACCAATTTCTTGGTTCGCCACTTCCACTAACCGCTTACGGAGGTTGAGGGAGCTACTACTGGAACTAAGGAGGAAAAAGCTCACCCGAGCCCGAGTTCCCGGTTTATCTTCCGGTTCAAAGGTGGCAATGCGAATACTTCCCGGTTCCACACCAAAAATTTGACTGAGGCTATTTCCTAAAACGCGATCCACAAATGCTCGCTCGGGGTCATTGAGCACTTTCTGAAAATCTAAGTAGAGCAACGCCATTACTTTTGTACCCCGAGAAATATTTTCCACATCCATACTTGCCATTAGCGAATTCGGAACAATCAAAAGGGTATTTTGAGCAGCCAGTCGAATTTTAGTGGAACGAATGCCAATGGACTCCACACGACCGTAAATATCTTCCGCTGCGGGGTTGAAATTAGCACGGACATATTCCCCTGGGACATAAGGACGATCTAAGTAGAGGACAATCGTACCCACAATCTGCGATAAAACTTCTTGGGCAGCAAAAGCAACGGCAATCCCGCCAATACCAACCCCGGTCAAAACACTCACCAGATTCAAATTTTGACTATTGGCAAACACAATCACAGCAAAGAAACCAATGATGACATTGGCAACGGTTTCTCCCACCAGGAGAAAATCATCCATCTCTTTGCTGAAACGTTGCAGCAGTAACACGCCATAAACCCGAATCATTTGTCGTACTAACCGTGATAGCAGCCAAGCTATGGTAATTGTTAGGGCGAGATAAACAACGAGTTGTAAAAAGTCATATAATCCAGGATAACCTTGAAACCAGTTAATATTGATAGCGGTAATAATTAAAACACCCGTTCGAGCAATTAAACCTCGCAAGGGAGCAACCACTTTGTCATAAGGATCAGCAATCACTTTTGGGGCAAAACGATCAATACTCCATTGAAAGAAGGAGGGGAGCAATCGCCCTACTAAAATAGCAACTACGGTAAAAAAGACAAACCATCCTAGGTTAATCCCAAAGTTAATCAGTTCTGCTCTAAAGTTGTCATCAATGGCAAATACTCTTTGAAAAATTTCTAAAATATCCATTATCTTCTTTAAGGCAATACAATATAAAAATTACAGAGGAACCGGTGAATCAACATAGATGGTTGGTTCGGCAAATTCAAACTGTAAACCTTCGGTTTGCAATTGCTTAGTAATCGATTCGTTGGCAATTTCTACTAAACGTTTTCGGATGGCGAGCGACTTTTCATTGGATCCTCTAATAAATAAGTTAATGCGAGCACGGGTAACGGGTTGATCCTCTAGTTCAAATAATGCAATTTGAATGCCTCCGGGATCGAGTCCAGAAAGCTCTTTATGAAAACTTTCTTCAATCACTTTGTAGACCAAAGCAGATTCTGACTCATCTAAGACACGAGCAAAATCGAGGTAAAATAGCACCATCACTTTGGTGCCTCGGGAAATATTTTCCACATCCATGCTCACCATGAGTGAGTTAGGGGCGATTAAAAGAGTATTTTTAGCAGCAAGTCGGATTTTAGTCGAACGAATGCCAATGGACTCCACTCGCCCGTAGATGTCTGCACCTCGGGGATTAAAGTTAGCCCGGATATACTCTCCTGGAAGATAAGGGCGATCCAGGTAAAGGATAATTGTCCCAACCACTTGCGATAGAGTCTCCTTCGCCGCAAAAGCAACGGCAACCCCGCCAATACCTACACCGGTCAGAAGGCTGATCAAATTGATACTTTGACTTTGGGCAAAGAAGATAACCGCAAAGAAACCAATGACAAAATTGGCAACGGTTTCACCCACAATCAAAAAATCATCTGCTTTCCGATTCAAATGCTGAATCAGCTTCACCCCATAGAATCGAGTGAGTTGTCGGATGACTCGGGATAACAACCAAGCAACGGTTATGGTGAGGGGGAAATAAACCACCAACTTTAAGAAGTCATATAAACCGGGGTAAACTCGAAATAGGTTAATGTTAATGGCAGTAACGGCAAGAATTCCAGACCGAATTACTAATTGGCGCAAGGGACCCACTAAACGCTTGTAAGACTCGAAGAAGCTATCGGGAGCAAAGCGATGAACACTGGAGCGTAAAAAAGAGGGTAAGGTTAATCCTACTAACACGGCAAGGAGAGTAAATAAGATAAACCATCCTAGGCGAATGCCAAACGCTAACAATTGTCTTTGTAGTTCAGCATCAATTCCTAAGGCCTGTTGGAAAGTTTCTAGAAAATTCATGAGTTTCCAAAACTTGCTGGCAAGTCATTTTTAGAGGGTTACTGGCGAATCGACATAAGTGGTGGGTTCGGCAAATTCAAATTTCAACCCCTGGGCTTGTAATTGATCGCTGATTGATTTGTTAGTAATTTCGACTAACCGTTTACGGATCATGATTGATTCTTCGTTCGATCCCATGACAAACAAGCTAATGCGAGCTCGGGTTCCCGGTTTGTCTTCCGGTTCAAACAGAGCAATTTTGGTACTGCCTGGGTCGAGTCCGAAGAGTTCTTTGTTGACACTTTCTTGAACCACCTTATTCACTAACGCGCGCTCGGATTCATCCAGAACATTATAAAAATCAAGATAAAAGAGAACCATGACTTTCGTTCCCCGAGAGATATTTTCGATATCTTTAGTGACCATCAAGGAGTTGGGAACCACTAATAAGGTATTGGTAGCGGAAATCCGCAGTTTAGTCGAACGTAAGCCAATGGACTCGATGCGCCCATAAACATCTTCTTGGGTAACCACAAAGTTAATGCGAACGTATTCTCCAGGAAGATAAGGACGGTCTAAATAAATAACAATGGTGGCAAGAATTTGGGAGAGGGCTTCTTGGGCTGCAAACGCGATCGCGATCCCCCCAATCCCTAAACCGGTTAGTAAGGCAATCAGGTTAAAGTTTTTACTTTGAGCAAAAATCAACACCGCAAGAAAGCCAATGATCACATTCACTGTGTTTTCAAAAATCAGAATGAGATCGTTCACTTCTTGACTCACTCGTTTGAGAAGAGTTACACCATAAATCCGAATCGCTTGTTTGGCCACTCTTGACACCAGCCAGGCGACACTGGCCATTACCGCAAAATCAGCAATAAAGTTAATCACGCCATAAAACGGCTCATAACTCTTGAGGAAATTGAGACTAATATCAATGAGGATTAGGCTCAGTGTTCTCACAAAAGCATCACGGAAGGGATCGGTAAAGGTTTTGTATTCTTGAAATTTTTCTGGGGGCAGCGATCGCGCAGTAAACCACAGCAGAATCGAAGGGGTGACCCGACTCACCAGAATGGCAAGGACAATGCAGATTAATAATCCTGCCAAACGAATTCCCAACAGAATCAGGAATTCTCGCGTAGGTTGGTCAAACTCCAAAAGCTGGGAAACCTTCCAATTTTCTGGAAGAATTTGTAAGGGATTAAAGGCAAGTAGATTCATCGCGCTTCAATATTCATTCAATGTGGACTAGATATTCATTGGAGAATCGACATTAATCGGTTTCTTGTCAATTTGGAAACCAATGCCGTAATCTTTGAGACGTTTACTAATGTTCCGTCGGGCAGCATCTAAGAGTTGGGTCCGAATTTCCAGCGCCATTGAACCTGAGCCAAGAATAAAGAACGTCACCTGCGCTTTCACTTGCCCTGATCGACCATTACTCGTGTTACCAACATCCTGGAAGGTAACCTCCGTTAAGCGATGGTCAATCCCATAAATATCTTTGGTGCTGTCGAGGATAATCTGGCGCACCAATGCCTTTTCTTGTTCCGGAATACTGCGCTCAAAAAAGATATTGAGCAGGGTAATAATTTTCTGCGCTCCCGAGAGATTCTCAATCGACATCTGGGTGAGCATACTATTGGGAATCACCACGAGGGTTCCTTTCCCCGAAAGACGGATTTTACTGGAACGCCAGCCGATGGCTTCTACCCGACCAAAGGTGCCATCTTGGAGATGAATATAATCATCGACCACAAAGGGACGATCAACATATAGAAGAATCGTCCATAAGACTTGTTCGAGAACTTTCTGAGACGCAAACGCGATCGCCAAACCACCAACGCCAATACTTGCAATTAAGCCCGTGATACTAAGGCGATGAGACTCGGCAAAGATAAAGATAACAATCAGAATAATCAGAGCATTAGCCACAAATTTGATAAAGGCTAACAGCTCACTGTTGACATTGTTTCGGCTTCTCAGCGCTAAATCGAGGAGATATCCCCCAAAAAATTGATCAAAGAGGGTAAACGCTAAAAGACAAATATTAATCGCGATCGCGCCACCGAGAAAAAATTCACTGATGTATAACCAAGTGGGTTTATCCGGGGTTAATAATAAAACAATATCCCCAATGGAAAGGAAGAAAGATAACGCAATCCATCTCTGATAAGGGGCAAAGATTTGTTGATAGGCTTCTCGTAATTCGGAAGGGAGAAAACGAGAAACCAGAAAGCTCAGAATCCTTGGAATAACAAAAATAGTGGTGATGATAAGGAGAGCAAAAAATCCTACAATCAGATAAATGGGGTCGATAGAGATCGGTTGTCCAGAAGTCAATCGCTCTACTTGATCAAATAACTCCAGCATCGACTCTGCCGCTTCTAGAGAAGACGAATCTGTCTCTAAAAAATGTTGAAAAGTTGGAAAGAAATAATTCTGATTGGTCGTGCTGAACACAGTAATCATCTGGCCTTATGGCAAGAATAAACAACGAATTCCAGCACATTGTACAGGACTAAATTTATTTTTGCATACCCCTAAATGCTGAGTTTAACTTATAACTAATTGGAGATGACTTCTGTTTAAGAGGATGTTACTTCTGACTGAGCCATATTAAACCCTAATGCTTTCTTCTTCATGGTTTGAAAAATATTATAAAAGCCGTTGGCGCGGGAGGGAGTCAGGCTTACTTTTAAACCAGTTTCCTCAATAAAATCAGGAGAAATCTGTAAAATTTCTTCTGGAGTTAAGTCATTTAAACCATCAATTAAAAAGGCAACTAACCCTTTCACTAACTGGGCATCAGAATCCCCTAAATAGTGAACTTTACCATCTTGAAGACTAGCGGTAATATACACTTGAGAAACACAACCAGATACTTTATTTTCGGGATTTTTTGCCTCTTCTGGCATGATTTCTAATTTCTTGGCATACCACAGCAATTGCTGATATTTTTGTTTCGGATCGCTGCGACGTTTGAAACGTTGTACAATTTTTTCTAACTTGGGTGGCAAAGCAGTAGCAGACATTTCGTTCCTTCTCAATTTATGCTTCTTACTGGCTAGTCCCCTATATCATAACAATTTCATCCCTTGGCACTTATGACACAATTGATTCAGATTGGTATTATTGGCACTGGTTTTGCTGCGCAAAAACGCGCGGAAGCATTTGCCCAAGACAATCGCGCTCAAGTCGTTGCAGTTGCAGGATATCGCCCAGAAAGCCGAGAAACTTTTTGTCAAACCTATGGCGTTACCGGTTACGATTCCCCGCATCGTCTAATTGCTAACCCCGATCTGGATCTGGTTGTCATCTGTAATATTAATGCAGAACATGGGAAGTTAGCCCAAGCGGCTTTAGAAGCGGAAAAGCACGTTGTTTTAGAATATCCCCTGGCTTTAAATCCGGAACAAGCGCAATATCTAATCACCCTAGCCAAGCAAAAAGACAAACTGCTTCATGTGGAACACATTGAATTACTCGGTGGCTTACACAATGCCATTCGGGAGTGGTTGCCTAAAATTGGCAACGTTTTTTATGCCCGTTATAGTACGATTAATCCCCAACGTCCGGCGCCGCAAAAATGGACGTATCACAAGCAGTTATTTGGCTTTCCCTTTAGTGGGGCACTATCCCGATTTCATCGCTTTACAGACTTATTTGGCAAGGTCAATGCTGTGAATTGTCATAGTCGCTATTGGGACAGAGAAAACCCAGATCAATATTTTGCCTGTTTAACTCATGCGCAACTCCAGTTTGCCAATGGCTTACTTGCAGATATCATCTATGGCAAAGGAGAAGTCTTTTGGCAACCGAACCGTCTTTTTGAATTGCATGGCGATGAAGGCACTTTGATTTTTGATGGCAATGAGGGAAAACTGATTCGAGGTGAGGAAGAAATGCCAATTGCAGTGGGGAGTCGGCGCGGGTTATTTGCCAAAGATACTGGGTTGGTGCTTGATTATTTGACAACTGGGAAATCGCTTTATGTCGCCGTTACATCTAGTTACTATGCAACGAGAGTCGCCGATGCAGCGCGAGTGGCTGCAGAAACCGGTAAAACAATCTTTTTGGAAAATTAATCATTGCTGAAGGTGAAGCAACGACGCAAGCTTGCAATTCGTTTCTTGTTTGGGGTCATCGCCGCGATCGCGCTGACTTTTCCCTGGCAAGGGGTTACTTCTCCCACGCCAGTCAAAGACTTTAACGCCATTGCCCCTTTAGAAATCAGAATGGAACAAGAATGGCGGGCATTTCGCCGTCAACTCGCGATCGCGCAAGCCATGGGAATCGATGCCATTGCCACCGATATCTGGTGGGGAAAAGTGGAAGCGCAAGGGGATCAACAATTTAATTGGGACTATTATGACCGCTTAGTTGCAGAAATTGAAGCGGCAAACTTACATTGGATTCCCATTCTCTCCTTTCATCAATGTGGCGGGAATGTCGGTGATGATTGTGAGATTCCGATTCCCTCCTGGATTTGGACCCATTTCCCTAGTGTTTCCCCGCGAGATCTCCAATATGTCAGTGAAAAGGGCAATGCGAGTCCAGAAGTCGTTGCGTTGTGGGCGGATCAATTGGTGATTCCGCAATATCAGGAATTCATGGTTGCCTTTAGCCAACGCTATAGTGACCAAGCAGAAATTATTGACGAAATCCAAATCAGTCTTGGTTCAGCGAGTGAATTGCGCTATCCCTCTTATAATGCCCATGATGATTATCACTATCCCCATCGCGGTTATTTTCAAGCCTACAGTGACCCGGCAAAGGCGTCTTTTCAAAGATATGTGCGCGATCGTTATGGCACTTTAGAAACAGTGAATCGTGCCTGGCAAACCCGTTTAACCTTCTGGCAACATATTCAGCCACCGCAACAGCCGGAACAATTTGTGCAACAGCGCGACTACAGGGATACGCAGTATGGGAGAGACTTCATCGATTGGTATCACCAATCATTGCTTCATCATGGTCAACAGATGTTAGAGACAGCCCATCAAACGCTACAGGGGGAGTTTAGTAAAATTCCTTTGGGCATAAAAATTCCTGGGATTCATTGGCAAATTGCCCACCCCAAAACACCTCGCATTACTGAAATCACAACAGGGTTAATTCCAACCAACATTAATTTTCACAGTCCGACCACTGGTTATGGTTATCTGCCCCTACTGCAACAAGTGGCGAATTATCTGAAAACCGCAACCTCTCGCGAAGTGATTTTGCATTACACCGCCGTAGAATTTTCCAATGGGCGCGATCAAAAACTGAAAGCCCATTCTCGGGCGAAAGATTTAGTGGGATGGATTGCCACCACTGCTGGTGAACTTGGCATTCCCCTGAAAGCAGAAAATGCGTTACAAGGAGAACTGAGCAATCCCAAAGCTTGGGAAAATATTAATGGAGCCCTCAACCGCTATCCCTTCTCCGGGTTTACAGCTTTACGCTTAGCAGAGGTGACACAAAATCCAGTTGCCCATCGCCAGTACCGACAATTGATTCAAAACTCGACTGACTAACCTCAGTATAGTCTCAGTTGTATCTTTTGGGGCCTTTTTTCAGCAAGAGAAAACTTACATCCTCTGCTGCTCGATCAACCCCAGCAATTAAGGCTTGAATATTTTCACTATAGCGTTGTAAGCAAGGAAACAGGGAAAAGTGAACCGTAGGATACAGGTTGGTTTCAACAGTGCGGAATGTCTTAACCGCCGATCCTGCGGGAATTTAATGCATCAAAAAAATTGGTATAAGTTCTTTAGTAAAATCTAATCGAGAGCGTTCAGCAGCGATATTGGAAGGATAAATTTCTTTTCAATACAGGTCGCATTGCTGTTATGTAATTCTTGTCTTTTGTTCCTGCATTACTCAATTTAGCGTCTGAAGTCGATCGCTATTTCCAGGATTCAATCTGGTTTTGATGCACTCTCTTGAACTGGAATTGTACTTCTTGGTAGCGCTCACCTATATAAACCAGTAGAGCCCAGATAAAGACTATAACGCCTATAATTTCAAGACTTTCTTCGATAGTGACAATGATTTGATATGTTAAATTTGTCATCCCATAGGTTTCAGCGAAGTATCCACCAATTAACTCAATTCCCATAGCACCGCAAAGGTAAATGCTAGCAGCAATTAAGAAAGCGATCTTCGTTTGTTCAGGAAGGCGTAACCAAAATTTCAACAAAATCAGTGCCACTATAGAGACAAGGAAAAAATAAGGTATGACCCAGGCAAAATAAAAAATACCAAGATTATCGTTACCTAATAGTGTACGCATTGGAGATATAAGTTCTTCGTGTACGCTAAAAACTTCATCAAATGCCATATAGAAAAATCCGACGGCAAGGAATCTCCAATAGATTGGTCTTTTTTCAAGAAGAGTGATAATGGCCAGGAGTAAAGCTGAAAAAAGTAGTAAAAGGGCAGAATAATAAGTCGGAAGATTTTTCTCATGGTCAACATTGACCAGATTAATAAATTTGAGGGTTAGGGGATCTTGAATCCCATTCAAATAAATTATTAACTGTCCTGTAACACTAGCCAGGATCAGGATAAAAGCGATTGTCCCCAGAAAAACAGCAAACCAAGATGGAGATAACTGTATATTTCTTTTTCTCATTTCAAAATCATTAGTTAAATTAAGCTTACTTTTAGCTTAACCTATACTTAACCTAGTGGGCTGTCAACTTAGAAATGAGCAATGCATCAAGCTAAGAAATAGGATAATTCCAAGTTTTCAGAAACATACTATTCCTCAAAACAAACTTGATGACTTACTAGTGCAACGCCGTAGAAGTAACTGACCACTAAAGTTGAACTAATACCAATTTGCTAAATACCTGCTACAGATAGTGCTTCCAAAATAAATTGCCAACCCGTTACCGAAGCAATCACTTCAGTTGTTAAGCTGTTCAACATTTCTCTGAGTTTTTCTCTC
>JAAANX010000027.1 GCA_009909085.1 Cyanobacteria bacterium GSL.Bin1
ATCAACTGAGTTCAATTGCGACGGCATTTGAAAAAGCTGACGTAATAATGCCGCATTGACCTCAATATCAAATTCAGATGCCATTAACTGACGCGCTGCTGTAGCCAACTGAACCCGTAAAGTCGGATTCTCTAACAGGCTTTGCAGTGCTAACGCTAATGCCGCAGCATCCTGTTGAGGCACAAGCAAGCCTGTTTCTTCGTGACGAATTAATTCAGGCAATCCTGTAACATCGGTTCCCACACAAGGGGTTCCTAACGCCATCGCTTCTAATAAAACGGTCGGTAAGCCATCCCGATTCCCATCCTTGCCAATCCTGTAAGGGGCAGCAAAAACTGCAGCTTGTTGCACTAATTCAAACACCTCATTTTGCGGACGCGCCCCCACCAGAAACACTTGTTCAGTTAAACCCAACGCCGCAATTTGAGCACTTAATTCGGGTTCTAATTCACCCGTACCGACAATTTGACATTGGAAATGACAATGCCATGCCTTGAGTAATCCACAAGCCTCAATTAAAATTGGCAGTCCTTTCTTCTCCACCAAACGTCCCACAGAAATAATCAAAGGCGGACGCTTTTCGGGAGAGACATAGGGAAATTGTTTTAAATCCAGCCCATTATAAATACGCTGTACTTTATCTGCTACTACTCTGTACACTTGCTGTAAATAGCGACAATTATAATCACTGACCGTCGCCACTGCTGCACTGTCCCTAATTTTGCGCGTCATATCTTCAGGATCGACACTATCGTGAAAAATATCCTTAGCATGGGCAGTAAAGGTGTAGGAAATATCAGCAAAATGGGCTGCTAAACGAGCAACACTAGTCGCCACTGAACCAAAATGGGCGTGTAAGTGAGTGATGTCTTGCAAGCGCACTTCTCGCGCTAACCAGGCAGCTTGATAAACCACACTCGCTTGTTCTCCCAGGGCAAAGCCCAACTTACGCCAAAAATCAGGAATTACCAAAGCCACTTCTTGTAATTCTGCCCAAAAATAACTCGCTGGGGTTGGCGCTAAACTATTGAGAGACTGACTGATTCGTCCTTGGATTGGCTTGCGAATATAAGTGACAGGGGCACGAACTTTGGCAATAATATTTTGAAAATGACTATCACAGGTTGGGCGTAGAGCAAAAATCCGAATATCCACGCCAACTGCTTCATGAGCTAAAATTTCATTGACAACAAACGTTTCCGAATAGCGGGGATAACGCTTGAGAATATAACCGACTCGCATAGATGGTTGTTGCACGTTCCTTTATTGATGATTAACGACAGAGGGAAAATATTCAGCCGGTTCTTCGAGCATTTCTGCCAAAAATTGGGGAATCCGCTCTAAACCGCGAAAGTCTATCTTTTGACGAATGTTGGGAGCTGATTTTTCTTGATGTAACCAGGTACTCAAGGATTGAGGACTCAAGTGATCGGGATGTAGCATATCCACCAATCCCAGTTTCTTGAGCAGTTGGACCCGAATTAGTTGTTCTTGTCGGGGTCGTACCCGAGGAACAATGAGCGCTTGTTTCTCAAAGGAGAGAATTTCACAAGTGGTGTTGTAGCCTCCCATGGCAATGACCCAATCTGCCCGTTCCAAAAATAGAGCGGGTTCAGCCACATACTCGAAGACACTCAAATCAGAACGCAGGTCAGCATAAGCCTGTATCTGCTGGCGCTGTTGTTGGGGCATCATCGGACCGGTAATAATCACGCCATGGGTGTGGGGAGGAAATTTGGTTTTTACGAATGCTTCGGCTAATTGACCGCCATCTTGCCCTCCTCCGAGGAGACATAAAGCTAAACGTTCATTGGGAAGATTCAAGGTTTCCTGTAACTGTTCTTGGGTGACAAACTGTAGGGTGGATCGTCGATCTAGATAGCCTGTGTAACGAAATTTAGCCGTTAGATCAACGCTCAAACCATAGTCTTGAATTGGGTTATAAATCTTGGGGTCACCATAAACCCAAACAGCATCATAATAGCGACGAATGGCATCTTTGTGATTACTGCGTTGCCAACTGCGACGAATCACCTTCGGTTCATCTAAAACATCTCGTAAACCAAGAATGCAGCGGGTTTGGGTCTGAGTGCGCAAGTATTGTAACGTTGCGTTGAGTTCTCCCATTGCTCCTCTCGGGACGTTATCGACAATTAAAACATCGGGCTGAAAGGTTTGGACGGCTGTCCGAATAATCTGTGATCGCAGGGTGATTATTTCCTTTAAAGTCAGATCCAATCGCCTGGCTTGATATTGTCCATTCGTGTTTTTATAGAGAGCAGGCAACGTTAAGTAATCAATCCCAGCAGGAGTTTGCAACGGGTTACCGTCTCTCATCCCACTAATCAATAAAATATCGGCATTAATAGCAGAAATCCCCAAAGTTTGGGCAATAAGTAAATTACGGCGCTTATGTCCCAAACCCATGGTGTCGTGGGAATAGAGAATGATGCGCCACTTACGTTGCTGAGAAGATTTCTTTTTGAGCAGTTGAAGAGATTCAAGGGGATGCAGCGGATGAGATTGCAGAATTGACATGGGCTTGAAGGGGTAGTGAGTCGATGAACCTGGTCAATGAGGAAGGATAATGTTGATCATTTGTCCTTCGCATGAAAAAATAAGGATGTTGTACCTAAAACTTTCTCAATGATTGGGAGCTTAATCTCTAAGTTAGTTTTGAGGCAAGCGCTAGAACTACAATCAAAAAATTATCAATATGTTAACTAAAGTTTAATAACGGATTAAGAATAGTTTAATCGTGACAGATTACTGTGAAGAGTCTATGAAACATTGATGAGAAAATTTTCATGATGCTTCAGTGCTTGCCAAACTCTAGATTGGCTTTTATCTGGGCGGGGAATGCCAATAGTGTTGAAATTCTAGTTTTGTCGGTAGAATGATCAGGTTTCTGAATCTAACCCTATATTTTCCAGTTAGGGCATCTTCAACGGTTCTGTCTAAGCCAAAATCGTGCCACCCATAAGCTTCAAATAGCGCCGTTCTAACTCTTTTTTCAAACGGGGATAGTCCTCTAAGTTTTGATTCGTAAAGATTAACTTTTCTGCAGCTTCTCGGGCTAAGACTAAAACTTCTTGATCTTCGACTAAACTCGCCAACGCAAAATCTGGCAGTCCTGACTGACGCTTCCCTAATACTTCTCCAGGTCCACGAAAACGCATATCCATTTCGGAAATAAAGAAGCCATCCCGCGATTGTTCTAACACCCCTAAGCGTTGTTTGGCGGTATCGGTTTTCGAGCCACTAATTAAAATACAGTAGGATTTATGGTCTCCCCGTCCCACTCTTCCCCGCAGTTGGTGCAGTTGCGATAAGCCAAAGCGTTCCGCGTTTTCAATTAGCATCACGGTGGCGTTCGGAACATCCACTCCCACTTCAATGACAGTGGTGGAAACAATCACTTGCGTTTCATTGTCCCGAAACGCATTCAACGCTTCATCTTTTTCTTGGGAACTCATCCGCCCGTGGAGTAAACCGACCTTAAACTCAGGAAAAATGCTGTCTTGGAGTTTTTTCTGTTCTTCAATGGCGGAACGAACATCTAATTTTTCTGATTCTTCGACTAAGGGTAAGACAATATAGGCTTGTCTTCCTTGGGCAATTTCGCGCCGAATTAACTCATACGCCTGACGACGATCTTTCCCGGATAGGGCTGTAGTTTGAATGTCTTGTCGTCCCGGAGGCAGTTCATCGATTTGGGACACATCTAAGTCGCCATGGAGGGTTAAGGCAAGGGTGCGAGGAATCGGCGTTGCGGTCATACTCAGGACATGGGGAGAATGACCTTTATCTAATAATCGCGCGCGCTGTTGCACCCCAAAGCGATGTTGTTCGTCGATGACCACTAAGCCTAACCGTTGGAAGTTCACCGGATCTTGAATTAGGGCATGAGTTCCGACGAGTAGGGGCAGTTCTCCCGTTTCTAACTGTTGATGAATTTCCCGTCGCTTTGCGGTTTTCGTTGATCCGGTCAGCAGTTCGACGGGTAAATGCAGCAAGTTGAACCAACCCACGAGTTTACGATAATGTTGTTCTGCAAGAACTTCGGTTGGTGCCATTAACGCCGCTTGATATCCTGATTGAATCGCAGCCAGAATCGCAAAAACAGCCACCACGGTTTTTCCTGACCCGACATCTCCTTGTACGAGGCGGTTCATGGGGGTTTCGGAATTTAAGTCTTGGAGAATATCACTGACGACTCGTTGCTGGGCATTGGTGAGTTGAAAGGGTAGAACTTCCTTAAATTGGTCAATGAGTTTGCCGGTAGGGTTGAGGATGACACTTTGCTGCGTCTCTTTTTGTTGTTGACGACGACTGAGAAAGCCCAGTTGCAAGAAGAAGAATTCATCGAAAATTAAGCGCCGTCTGGCGTGGGCAAGGGTATCATGATCCGGGGGAAAGTGGAGGTTACTCACTGCTTCTGGAAGGGAAAGGAAACCATACTGTTGACGCAAGTGAGAAGGAAGCGGATCTTTGAGTTTTTGGGCTGCCGGTAAAACAGTCATCACGGCTTTACGAATCACATCGGCGGAGACACCTTCAGTGAGAGGATAGACC
>JAAANX010000028.1 GCA_009909085.1 Cyanobacteria bacterium GSL.Bin1
GCGGGATTAGATGGAGACGAATTAATTGATACCCGAGAATTGGTGAAAAAAGTACAAGATATGATTACCAATTCTGGGGAAGGCAATCCTGAATTTACGAATTTGCCCCGTAAGTTTAATATTGCCATTGAAGGCGGACGAGATAATTCCGTTCATGCTGAAATTAACGATATTGCCTTTGTTCCGGCTTATAAAGAAGGCGAACTAGGATTTAATGTTTTAGTGGGTGGTTTCTTTTCTTCTAAACGGTGTGAAGCAGCGATTCCGCTTAATGTTTGGGTTCCGCCAACAGAAGAATTTGTGGTGGGGATTTCCCGAGCAATTTTAGAAGTGTATCGCGATCATGGCTTGCGAGCCAATCGTCAAAAATCACGTTTAATGTGGTTGATTGAAGCATTAGGAATGGACGAGTTTCGGAAATTAGTTAAAGAAGCGTTTGGTCAACCTTTAGCCACTGCAGCCGCAGAAGAGGTGATTGATTGGGATAAGCGCGATCATATTGGTGTTCATGCCCAAAAACAAGCGGATCAATATTATGTAGGAATGAATGTTCCTGTTGGGCGATTATCCGCTAATGATTTATTTGATTTGGCTCGTTTAGCGGAAGTTTACGGGGAAAGTGAAATTCGCTTGACCGTCGAACAAAATGTGATTATTCCTCATATTGCTGAAGAAAAATTAGAGACGTTTCTTAGTGAATCTTTACTGGAAAAATTTAGTATTGAACCGGATCCGTTAACGCGATCGCTGGTGTCTTGTACCGGAGCACAATTTTGTAATTTTGCCTTAGTTGAAACCAAACAACGCGCTTTAGATGTCGCCCGACAATTAGAAGCAGAATTAAACATTCCCGATGGCGTAAGAATTCATTGGACCGGATGTCCGAATTCTTGTGGTCAACCCCAGGTTGCTAATATTGGTTTAATGGGAACCAAAGCCCGCAAAGATGGCAACATGGTAGAAGCGGTTGATCTATTTATGGGCGGTAAAGTAGGAAAAGATGCCCAATTAGGTCAGCGGGTACAAAAGGGAATTCCCTGTGAAGATTTACCACAAGTGTTACGGCAAATTTTAATTGATGAATTTGGTGCTACTCCCAAATAAACTAAAAAAGAGTCATCACAAACCGTTGAATTAGAATCGGTAAAATAAGTAGCAATTGTCCTTACTATCTTTAATTAATCCTGCATTTTGCGGCAGGATTTTTTCTTAGAAAAACTGCTCTTATGTAATTTTCGATAAAAAACAATGTAATAAAAACATGATTAGTATATTTTTGTAACAAAAAATACTAAATTGATCGTTTTTCATTATTAAAGTAGAGGCAATTAAGTTGATACAAGCTAACTCAATTAAACCCAATTTCTTTGGAATTTTGTTGTTTATTTGTCGAAAAAAATAAAATAATAGAGTAATGAATATTCTCTCATTTCACGGTCGTAATCGAATTCTCCATTTGACGTGGTTTGCTTTTTTTCTTACCTTTGTTGTTTGGTTTAATTTTGCACCTTTAGCAACCACAATTAAAGATGATTTAGGGCTAACCGTTGACCAAATGAAAACAATCGGAATTTGTAATGTTGCCCTCACTGTTCCCGCACGTGTCATTATTGGCATGTTGCTTGATCGCTTTGGGCCACGCATTACCTTTTCCACATTACTGGTCTATGCTGCGATTCCCTGCTTCCTATTTGCCTCTGCCAATGATTTTAATACCTTAGTGGTCAGCCGACTTTTACTGGGGATTGTCGGTGCAGGATTTGTCATTGGTATTCGCATGGTATCGGAATGGTTCCCCCCGAAAGAAATCGGTGTTGCCGAAGGCATTTATGGCGGTTGGGGCAACTTTGGTTCGGCTGCCTCTGCCTTTACGCTGCCTTCTGTTGCCCTTGCCTTATCTTTCATTTCGGGCGGCCAAGCGAACTGGCGGCTTGCGATTGCTTTAACAGGAGTTGCTGCTGCTGTTTACGGGGTGATTTACTTCTTTAGCGTTGAAGACACGCCTCCGGGACGAGTTTACCAACGTCCCGAACGTCACGGCGGCATGGAAGTGACCAGTCAACGCGATTTTTGGTTCTTAATGTTAATGAATCTCCCCATTACGGGTGTTTTAGCCTTACTTGCTTGGCGTCTTCAAGGAGTAGGTTTCCTCAATCAAGGACAACTCTTACTGGTTTGGCTGGTCTTATTAGGGCTTTACCTATTTCAGGCTTACAATGCTTGGCACGCCAACAAAAGTTTAATGACTGGGAAAAAGCGTTATCCAGCTGAAGATCGCTATAACTTCAGCCAAGTTGCCATTTTAGAACTAACTTATGTTACAAACTTTGGTTCAGAATTAGCAGTCGTTTCTATGTTACCGGCTTTCTTTGAGCTGACCTTTAATCTGAATCCAGCTCAAGCGGGGATGATTGCTTCAAGCTATGCCTTTATGAATCTCATGTCTCGTCCCAGCGGTGGATTACTATCTGACAAAATGGGATCGCGCAAATGGACAATGGCAATTTTACTCGGAGGCATGGGCATTGGCTATCTGATGATGGGAACAGTTAATAATAGCTGGTTTCTGCCTCTGGCGATTGTTTTAACCATGGCTTGTTCCTTTTTTGTCCAAGCGGCAGAAGGTTCCACCTATGCGATTGTTCCTCTCATTAAGCGCCGTGTCACTGGACAAATTGCTGGCAATGTTGGGGCATATGGCAATGTCGGTGCGGTGTGTTACTTAACGCTTTATAGCTTACTCCCGGCTGGTGCTGCTGCGGATCGAACCTTTTTCCAAGTGTTAGGGATTGCTGGCTTAATTGTTGCGTTTCTCTGTGCCTTTTTCCTCAAAGAACCGAAAGGATCCTTTGCTGAGTTCCATGAAGGAGAAGAAGAAGTAGAACCGGTTGCTGAACCGGTCGCGAATACAAAAAATTCGGATTGGTAATTATTTTGTCCTTGGTCATTCGTCATTTGTTGTTGGTGGCGATATGACTAATGACAAACTAACTCACATTTCATCTTCATTATCTAAGGTTTTCCCTTGACTCTTACAGAAGTCAAGTGACCGATGACGAATCACGAATGACGAATCAAAAATGACAGAAAAAACACTTTGTCCATACTGTGGTGTCGGTTGTGGTTTAGACGTTTTACCGCCTGCCCAACCTGGAAAAGCGGTCAATCGCGATAGTGAAGGGAATCCGATCTGGCAAGTGCGCGGCGATCGCGCCCATCCTTCTAGTAAAGGCATGGTCTGTGTCAAAGGGGCAACCGTTACCGAAGCCACCGCGAAAAGTCGTCTTAAATATCCCCTGCTGCGAGATTCCCTGGAAGAACCCTTTCGCCGCGTCAGTTGGGAGGAAGCATTTGAGCGCATCGTACAAGAAATTAAACGGGTGCAACTCACCCACGGTGCTGATGGCATCTGTATGTATGGGTCCGGACAACTGCAAACGGAAGACTACTATACGGCCCAAAAACTGCTCAAAGGGTGTCTAGGAACGAATAATTTTGATGCTAATTCTCGTTTGTGTATGTCGTCAGCTGTTGCCGGTTATATGCAGAGTTTCGGTTCTGATGGTCCGCCCTGTTGTTACGATGATTTAGAAGAAACCGATTGCGCTTTTCTCATTGGCACGAATACCGCTGAGTGCCACCCGATTATTTTTAATCGTCTCCGTAAGCATCACAAGCGCAATCGCAATGTGAAAATGATTGTGGTGGATCCCCGCGCCACCAAAACTGCAGAAGCAGCGGATTTGCATTTAGCGATTAAGCCGGGAACCGATATTGATCTCCTCAACGGCATTGCCTATTTATTGATGAAGTGGGGGAAATTTGACAGCATTTTCATGGATGAATGTACAAAAGGCTTTCCCGATTATACGGAAGTGATTCGCCATTATCTGCCAGAAGTGGTGGCGAAAAAATGCGGCATTCCCATTGATCACCTCGAAGCAGCAGCCCGGTATTGGGGAGACTCGGAACGGGTGTTATCCCTGTGGTCAATGGGGATGAATCAATCCTCGGAAGGCACGGCAAAAGTGCGCACCTTGATTAATTTACATCTGATGACCGCCAATATTGGCAAACCGGGGGCAGGTCCCTTTTCTCTCACGGGACAACCCAACGCGATGGGCGGACGAGAAGCGGGTGGACTCGCCCATATTCTTCCCGGTTACCGCGTGGTGAAAAATGCTGAACATCGCGCAGCCGTAGAACAAGCTTGGGGATTGCCCTCTGGGAGGATTAATCCCAATCCTGGACGGGATGCTTGGGAGATGATTCGCGGCTTAGAAACCGGAGAAGTGGGACTGTTTTGGGTCGCCGCAACGAACCCAGCGGTCAGTATGCCCGATATTGAACGGACGAAAAAAGCGTTGTTAAAGTCGCGATTTACCGTTTATCAAGATGCCTATTATCCCACGGAAACCGCTGCTTATGCCCATTTAGTGCTACCGGCAGCCCAATGGGGAGAAAAAGCCGGAGTAATGACCAATTCGGAACGAGTGGTCACCCTCTGTCCGGCGTTTGCGAAAGCACCCGGGGTGGCGAAACCCGATTGGGAGATTTTTGCGGAAGTGGGACGACGCCTCGGATTTACGGAACAGTTTTCCTTTGAGACAGCCGCGCAAGTGTATCAAGAGTTTGTGGAATTAACGCGCGATCGCGTGTGCGATCTCACCGGATTATCTCACGAACGCTTACAACAAGAAGGGGCAATCCAATGGCCTTGTTCTGATCGCGAAACCGAAACCGTTACTTCTGGGAAACGTCTCTACACGGACTTCCACTTTCCCACCGCCGATGGACGGGCTAATTTTGCGGCGGTTCATTCTCATGGACTTGCCGAACCCGAAGATGAACGGTATCCTTACGTTTTAACCACCGGACGCTTATATGGCCACTGGCACACGCAAACTCGCACCGGACACATTCCCAAAATTAATAAAATGCACCCCTATGCGGAATTAGAAATTCATCCCCGGGATGCGAAGAACATTGGATTAGAAGAAACCGAGGCAGAACTGTGGGTCGAAGCGCGATCGCGCCGTGGCAAAGCTCGCTTTCGCGTTAAAATAACCAAAGCCATTGCCCCAGGCACCGTATTTATTCCCATGCACTGGGGGGCCCTTTGGGCAGATGATGCTGAAGCCAATGCCCTAACTCATCCGGAAGCTTGTCCCTCCTCTAAACAACCGGAACTGAAAGCTTGTGCCGTACAGTTAATTCCCATAACAAAAGACATGGACAAAATAGAAGAGACTGAAGAACCCAAATTGCAAACATCCCTCAAAAAACTCCTCCCCACCTCATAACCGAACTCAAAGCGAAGGACGAATGACTAATGGCCAATGACCAATGACTAATAAACTGATGTTCTTTCAATTTGAAGCCGACTTTGTTAACGATTTGCGTTGCATTCCCATGCAAGTTCGTCTCAAATTAGATACTTGCGGGGTTAAACTCAAACTCCACCATTGGCACCAATTGAGCCAGGAAGAACGAGATACACTGGTCAAGCAACCGTGTGAAACACCGGATCAAATGACGGCTTATAAAAATTATCTACAAAATCTAGTGACTCAATATACAGGTGCGCCGGCAAAAGAATTAGACATTGATCCAAATCCCCCTTGGCTGAACGCTCAAGCCATTCCACTATCAGTCCAAGATAAAGCCCGGGAATTTAATCTTCACATCACGGTTGAAGCCTGGGAAACACTCACACCTCTACAGCGCTTTGCGTTGATTAAGTTATCTCGCCCTAGTCATGAAAATAAAAACTTTTATCCGGCAATACAAGACTTTTCCCTTGATGTTCTCTAAGAGTAATCCAAGAAAATGATCATCCAGTAGCTATAGGCTGCTTAGGGAAATTTCAAGACATTATGGATGGTTTATTTGTTGCAGCACTCTAAAAAGAAATTGAATTTGCCGAACGCCAATAAGATAAATCAATTGTACTGCTGTGAATGGTTAAAGCAATATTCAAGTTTTCTAACGACTTGAAAAGCCAATAGACATTATCTCTTGGTGTCTGTTCGTAATGCGTATATAAGATCGCAAACCGACTTGTTAGATAAGGATTAATCTTAGGAGATAGTAAAACAATCTTGAGCAATAATCCGACGGTTTGAGTTGGTCCTAAATGTGTAATCAAATCGAGATAGAGATAATGACTAATCTTTTGACGACTTTCAACAACAAGAAATTTTAGTAAATTATTGGCAACTCGCAGGACTAATTGTTCATTTGGTTTCTGTTGCTCCCAATCGGTTAACGTTTGTTTTAAGTGATCTGAAAGCCGTTGTTTAAACTGTTTTTGTACATACTCCCCGCTAATTGAACTCATTAAGTATTCATAGAGATCTTTTTTATAAGTTTTAAAGTTATTGGCTTTGCTACTGTGAACTAAAAATCTTTTAGCGAGATCCTGATATGTTGATTTCCCTTGTACTCCACTGATGAAATGCTGGAGGGTTGAAATTAATTCTGGCTCTTTCAATAACGTCGGGTTAGGAGTAGAAGTCACTAATTCTCGCGCTTGCTCAATCGAATCATAACGCTGGGCTAACCTCGCCAAACGAACTTGGTTAGTAATATAGTAAGAAAGAGAAACTTCAAACTTGTTCTGTCGTTTTGCCTGAAACTTTTTCAATGTTTTTTTGATTTCAGAATAATTTTCTTGAGGAAAAATGCAATCCTCAAATAAAAAAGGATAACGTCCTAAAATCGTTGCTAAAGGCTGTGATTTATCTCTCTGAATTTCTTCTTTTGTTGTTAATACGTTTTGCAGGCGTTGCATCCTTGCTAGATAGTCGCTTCTACTAAATTGAGAAACCTTTTCTCGAATCCGACGAGAAGCCATCGTTTGAGAACGGGCAAAAGGAGGAATTTCTGTAAAAACTTTGACTAAATCACCAATGACTTGTTGCGTTTCAGGTTCTTGTTTGAGCCAGCGATTGATGGCAATATAACAACAATAACTTAAAAAAGAAGAAAAATCTGTTTCTGCGGTATTCGCTTTTGTAATTGTTTCTAGGGCTTCGCGAATCTCTGGATCTTCATAACCGGTCGCTTTGACAAAAAGCCGATCATATCGCCCCACTACTTGCTCGGGTGTTTCTTGTAAGACACAGGTTTTTAAGTGATTATAAATCTTTTCTTGCAGTTGGTTAGTTGGCATTTTTTACTAAAAATGATATAAAAATGGTCGAGACTCAAACTTAAATTTTTGTTGATAGTAATTGATAAAATGACGCTAGATAAACTTCTGTTTTTATTTGATTAAAAAATAATTTAAGTTTACAATAAGGAGAGCCTAATCATGAATCTATCTCTAACTTTGCCCATATTAGCAAAAATTATTAAACCTTTAAATCAAGTTTTAAGTGAAGATTGGACCAGTAAAAAAGTCATAGGGATTAATACAGATACTCGTTATCTCAAAACAGGAGAAATATTTATCGCTTTGGTTGGGGATAAATTTGATGGTCATCGTTTTGTAGAAAATGCCATACAGGCGGGAGCAAGTGCATTAATTCTTAATCAAAATTTTTCCGGTCATCTCCCTACTCATATCTCTCAATTTTATGTGGGAAATACACTGCGTGCCTATCAACAAATTGCTCAGTGGTGGCGACAGCAGCACAAAATACCTGTTATTGGAATTACCGGTTCAGTGGGAAAAACAACAACAAAAGAATTGATTGCTGGCGTTCTCGCTCAATATGGGACGGTCTTGAAGACAGAAGCAAATCAAAACAATGAAATTGGTGTTCCCAAAACATTGCTCCGTCTTAATTCAAATTATGACTATGCTGTGGTGGAAATGGCAATGAGAGCCCAGGGTGAAATTGCTGAACTCACGGATATTACCCAGCCCACTGTGGGCTTAATTACAAATGTGGGAACGGCGCACATTGGTCGCTTGGGATCACGACAAGCGATCGCGCAAGCCAAGTGTGAACTGCTTGAACAGATGCCTCGGGAAGCAACAGCAATTTTAAATCACGATAACGACCGCTTGATCAACACAGCCGCCACCGTCTGGAATGGAAAAACTCTGACCTATGGGTTAGACGGCGGAGACTTGCAAGGGCGGTTAGTAGATGGAGAAACCTTAGCCGTAGATAATTTAACCTTTCCCCTACCTTTACCCGGTGTGCATAATGCGTCCAATTATCTGGCAGCCCTCGCTGTGGCGAAAACCCTCAATTTAGACCTAACGCCGCTACAAAAGGGGATTACCGTGGAATTGCCAGGGGCGCGATCGCGCCGTTATACCCTAGATAATGAGATTGTGCTTCTCGATGAAACCTACAATGCCGGGGTTGAGTCCATGATTGCTTCCCTACAGTTACTGAAAGATACTCCAGGCGACCGTCACATTGCCGTTTTAGGCACAATGAAAGAATTGGGAGAGCAATCGGAAGAACTGCATCGGCAAGTGGGAGAAAAAGTGGCGCAATTGAACTTGGATCATCTTTTGGTTTTAGTGGATGAACCGGAAACGGAAGCCATTGCCACTGCTGCCCAATCAGTGCCCAGTGAATGTTTTCAAGATAAAACGGCGCTGGTGGAACGGTTAAAGGAAATCTTAGCCCCGCGCGATCGCGTTTTGTTTAAAGCCTCCAATTCTGTGGGCTTAAACGAAGTGTTAGACCAACTGCGCACATAATCCCCTTCTATCTGTTTAAAATAGAACTCAAGTTAAGATCAGGCTATTGCGCGATCAACTTCATCCCGCTTGTTTAAGGTTTGCCAACCGAGGATTTGATATGACTAACGTTCCTGTTTCTCGTTTTCGTAACTTCTCCATCATCGCTCACATCGATCATGGTAAATCCACCTTAGCCGATCAACTGCTGCGATGGACGGATACCGTGAAAGAACGGGAAATGAAAGAACAGTTCCTTGACAACATGGACTTGGAACGAGAACGCGGGATTACGATTAAATTACAGGCAGCGCGGATGAATTACACCGCCAAAGATGGGGAAACCTATGTCTTAAACTTGATTGATACCCCAGGTCATGTGGACTTTTCTTATGAAGTCTCAAGGTCTTTAGTGGCTTGTGAAGGGGCGTTACTCGTGGTTGACGCCTCGCAAGGAGTAGAAGCGCAAACCTTAGCCAATATCTATCTTGCCTTAGAACAGGACTTAGAAATTATCCCCGTTTTAAATAAAATTGATTTACCAGGGGCAGAACCGGAACGCGTTTTAGAAGAAATTGAAGAAGCCATCGGTTTAGACTGTAGTAATGCCATCATGGCTTCCGCCAAAATGGGGAAAGGAATTGATGAAATTTTAGAAGCGATTGTCCACCTGATTCCCCCACCGAGTGATACCACTGAAGAACCACTACGGGCGCTTATTTTTGATAGTTATTATGATCCCTATCGCGGGGTCATCGTTTACTTCCGAGTGGTCGATGGAACGGTCAAAGTGGGTGACAAAATCCGTCTCATGGCATCAAAGAAAGAATATGAAATTGACGAAATTGGCATTCTTTCCCCAACCAAAGTGCCAGTCGAGGAACTCCACGCCGGAGAAGTGGGTTACATTGCCGCTTCCATTAAAGCGGTAGAAAATGCCAGAGTCGGGGATACGATTACTCTGGCTAATCAACCGGCTTCCTCTCCACTTCCCGGTTATAAAGAAGCGAAACCCATGGTCTTTTGTGGCTTATTCCCCACCAGTACTGATGATTATGCGGACTTACGGGATGCCTTAGATAAATTGAAACTAAACGATTCGGCACTGTCTTATGAACCAGAAACGTCTAGTGCGATGGGCTTTGGCTTCCGGTGTGGGTTCTTAGGCTTACTCCACATGGAAATTGTTCAAGAACGCCTGGAACGCGAGTATGATTTAGACTTAGTGGTTACTGCCCCCTCCGTTATTTATCGCGTAATGCTCAACGATGGGGAAATCATTGAAGTGGATAATCCCAGCCAGCTTCCTTCACCGCAAGAACGAGAAGTGGTGGAAGAACCCTATATTCATTTGGAAATTATTACCCCAGAAGAATATGTGGGCGCGTTGATGGAACTGTGTCAGGTGCGACGGGGCGAATTCAAAGATATGAAGTATTTTACCCCTACACGGACGACGTTGGTTTACGAGTTGCCGTTAGCAGAAGTCGTTACTGATTTCTTTGACCAAATGAAATCGCGATCGCGCGGTTATGCCAGTATGGAATATAACTTCCTCGGCTATCGTCCCAATGACTTAGTGAAGCTAGACATCATGGTCAATAATGAATCCGTTGATTCCCTTGCCATGATTGTCCATCGCGATAAGGCGTACTCGGTGGGGAAATCCCTGGTCGAAAAACTGAAAGAACTGATTCCCCGCCAACAGTTCAAAATCCCGGTGCAAGCTGGAATTGGCACCCGCATTATTGCCAGCGCTCACATTCCTCCCCTGCGCAAAGATGTCTTAGCCAAGTGCTATGGTGGTGACATTTCTCGGAAGAAGAAATTGCTGCAAAAGCAAGCCAAAGGGAAAAAGCGGATGAAAGCCATTGGAACCGTCGATGTGCCCCAAGAAGCATTTATGGCGGTGCTGAAGTTAGAACAGTAGTGGTTTGACGCTCCACCCTCCTCCGCTTCGCTTGTATGAGGGGGATTCTTGGTTCATCACCCAGATTTAACTGAGCAGGATTGATCCAATTCAGCCAGTGATCCGAACTCCCCAAGCATAGTTTGATAAGTTTCGGTGCGCCCCACCGTACTTAATCCCAGTTGCAGAATGTTGATCGCAGCATTCACATCTCTTTATAACACCAGCACTAATGAAACCGTCCCAGAAGGACCGGGCTTATGACCTGATCATCAGCAGCAGCAGTAGCTTTTCCAAAGCTGTTCAGAAAAGACCCAGTGCCAAACATATTTGTTTTTGTCATAATATTACCCGCTTTTTGTGGGATACAAATACCTATCTCAAGGAATACAAAGATTTCAAAACTTTTCTCCCCTTCCTAAAGCCCATCTTAAAGAAGATGAGAAAAATCGATGTTATTTATGCTCAAGAACCATGTCTGTTCATTGCCAATTCTAGTGTTGTTGCTCATCGCATTAAATTGTTTTACGAAAGAGAGGCATTGGTAATCAATTATCCAATTGACAGCAGCAAATTTATGTTTTCAGCGTCTAAGGATGAGTTTTATCTCATATCGTCTCGTTTTCTGAGCTACAAGCGGATTGATATTGCGATTGAAGCGTTTAACTGGTTGGGTTGGCCGCTCCTGATTATTGGGAATGGACCGGAACGAAAGTTTTTAGAGTCAAAGGCGCTGAGTAATATTCAGTTTTTAGGTTATGTCAGCGATGAAATGCGGGCTGATTTGATGTCTCGCGCACAGTCAGTGATTGTGACCGCCTTAGAAGACTATGGACTGGTCCCCGTAGAAGCCAATGCTAGTGGGACCCCCGTGATTGGTTATGGCGCGGGGGGAATTCTAGATACACAGATTTCAGGAAAAACGGGAATTTTGTTTACCCCTCAAACCCCCGACGCCCTGATCGCCGCCCTTTTGGAAGGGAAGCAACAGGAGTGGGACTATCAGTGGATTCGAGATCGCGCTTTAAGCCATTTTTCCGAGTCGGCATTCTTTCATCAAGTGGAACAAGTCATCGAGCAAGCGTTAGGTGAGACAAACATCTTAGCCAGGAGCAAGTGATATGAATCAAGAAGAATTCAGCACGCAATCTGACTTAGGGTACGGACAGCTCTTTGCGATCTTTTGGCGACGGCGTTACTGGTTTGCCACTGTTTTTTTTGGGGTATTGGCAGTTGCGGTGCCCTTGGCGTTGCTAAAAGATCCAATTTACCGGAGTACCCTCCAGCTTTTAGTTGAGCCCAATTACCGAGATCGAGAAGCCGGAATCGAAAACGAGTTTACTGATTCAGGGGTAGAAATCGACTATGCGACCCAACTACAACTGATGCAGAGTTCAGGATTGATGCAAAAAGCGGTTAACCAGCTCAGCATCCGTTATCCAAATCTTGATGTTAATCAAATCAGTCAATCGCTTCAACTCGCTCAGTTGGGGAACGATCAACCAACCAAAATCTTTGAGGTTAGCTACAGCGGGGAAAACCCGAAGAAAACTCAAGATGTTTTGCAAGCGATGCAGGAGGTCTATATTGAATACAATCTTGAACAGCAGGAGCAGCGTTTAAGTCAAGGGCTCAGCTTTATCAATCAGCAGTTGCCCGAAACCCGGGAAGAACTTGCCAGTGCCGAGGAGAAACTTAAGCAGTTTCGTACTTCTTATAATGCGATTGTTCCCGATCAAGAAGCAAGTGAACTGGCAGAAGCATTGCAATCGCTTAAACTGGAGCAGGAAACACTCCAAGGACAGATCCAAGAAAGTCAGGCTCGCTATCAAGAGCTCCAGCAGCAACTCGATCAGTCGCCTCAAAATGCCCTAATTTCAGCTCGTTTAAGCGAATCCTCCCGTTACCAGACTCTTCTCAATCAGCTTCAGGAAACAGAAGTGGAGATTGCCACTCAAAGCAGTCGGTTTACGGAAGCCAGTCCAATCGTGCAAAACCTACTCGAACAGCGCAGCGAGCTGAGGCAACTGTTACACCAACAGGTTGAGCAGGTGCTGGGACGCATTCCGCCGCAACTCAACCTGTCGGAAATCGCCTTAGAAAAACAAGGGCAGTTAGGCAGTACCGATTTGAGTTTAGCGCAATCGCTGGTGGAAACCCAGACCCAATTAGAAAGTTTACAGGCTCGGGAGCGCAGCTTAGCGGAGACAGAAGCTGAATTGCGTGCCGATCTGCAGGAATTTCCGAACTTAATTGCTGAATATAACCGACTCCAACAGGAGGTAGAAGTCAAGCGAGATAGCCTTGACCAGCTGCTAGTCGCGCGACAGGAATTAGGGGTTGAGCTCGCTAGAGGAGGATTTAAATGGCAAGTTGTCGAACCGCCGCGATTAGGGGATCAAGTTGGTCCCAACACACAGCAGGATCTCCTATTAGGAGGAGTCGTTGCCATCTTCCTCGGGGGCGTTGTCGCTTTTGTTCGAGAAGCGATTGATGATGCGCTGCGGAGTGCCGACCAGATTCAGGAAGAAGCTTTAACCTTGCTCGGGACCACGCCGAAACTGCCAGAGCCAAACCTCAGTCGTTTTCGGATCAATCTGCCATGGGAAGAGGAAAGAGATTCTCCAATTTTAGAAATTTTACAGTGGCTCCCCTTCCGAGACGCCTTAGACTTAATTTATAAAAACATAGAGCTAGTGAGTTCAGGGTCAACCCTTCGCTCATTGGCAGTAACATCGGCTCTCTCGGGAGAAGGGAAATCAACCCTTGCTTTGGGGTTAGCCCTCAGTGCTGCTCGTTGCTACCGCCGCGTTCTGCTCATTGATGCTGACCTGCGTCAGCCTAGTCTACATGAGGAGCTCAACTTACCTAATACATCTGGCTTAGCCACTATTTTAGCTGGGGAAACTAAGCCACTGCCTCATCAAGTTACTATCATGGGGTCAGAAATTGATGTGCTCACCGCTGGACCCATAAGCGCCGATCCAGTCCCGCTTTTGAGTTCTGGGCGGTTGCAAGAGCTCAAAGGAGCCCTGAGGGATTATGATCTGATTATCTTCGATACGCCGCCGGTGCTAGGGGTTGTCGATCCCCTCCAAGTGGCTTCTGTCTGTAGTAGCACTCTCTTAGTGGCTCGTCTCGATTATTTGACACAAACTGAGCTAAGGCAGGTCTCAGCTCAGTTGAGCAAGTTGAATATCATCGGAATTGTGGCTAATGGAGCAAGACAAATCCCCAATCGCTATTTTGCAAGCGCTGAATCGAATCATCACTCAGATGATAATTCCAAAAAGGTATCCCAACCCCTGTTAGGAAAACAAAGCGGCTTACGGCAAAGTCAAGAATTAGAAGAAAGACCGCTGGCACAGCTAGCAGCAGAGCTGAATGCCCAACAAAATTCACTTGAGCAAGTTGTTGCTTTTATTCAAGATCAAGAAAAAGAATTAGAAGAACAATTAGAAAGAATTCACGAGCTGGAAGAACGATTGCAGCAAGCTCAAGCTAGCTTCAAAGAAGACCTGAGAATCCAATTGGTAGAGGAAAAAGATCGCTATCACTTTTTAGAGAAATCCTTAGTGGGTCAACGTCAAACTTTTCAATCGCGAGAAGATGTGATCCAGCAATATCAGGAAGTTCTTAGGCATCGTCGAACGGAACTGGATCGGAATTGAGAGGAAGCTGGTTTGGCGTTCTTTAAAGTACAGGTTAATTTTTTGATTTGAGATGATGAATGATATGCACTTAGTTAAGCCCCCTTCTAGCAGGTTGGAGTCGCTCAAATCGCAGGAAGCGTTGCCACCTTACACTCTCAAATGGCGACAGAAGATCTTGTTGGTGAAGCGATCCCAAACGGGTCAAAGTTTAAGGCAGCCTGCGCTCTCTGATCAGCAATGGCTAACAGATTGCTTAGCGCGATCGCCGGTACAAAAAATTTGCCTCTCTGGCAAGTTTGGAAAACGAGAAATCCTGATCTGGGCCAAGGCGGGCCTACAGGCGAACAAGCCAGTGTTTTTAAGAATGCCATCTCATTTAAAAACCCTCAGGAAGCAGCGATCGCCTCTGATTCCAAATGGAAGCTTTGATCGCGCGTTTGGCCAGCTAAAACGGATTATTGACCGGGGCTTAGCGGTAGTATTATTGCTGGGGTTCATGCCAGCGCTATTGACATTCGCCTTGCTGGTAAAGGGATGTTTTCCCCATTCGTCAATCCTGGTGTATCAGTGGGGTTTGGGTCAAGAAGGTAGGTTATTTCGTCTGTATCAATTTCGGACAACCAGAGCAGATCCCAATCAGAGAGAAAACAGTCCGGGCTTAACAGGACTCGGAGAGTGGCTACAGCAGTTTCATCTCAATGCGTTACCTCAGCTATTCAATGTCGTGCGAGGAGAAATCGGTTTAATGGAACCTAAGCATTGGTTACTGTTATCGGAAATCTTAGAAACTGATGATAGCCCTTACTCAAGCCAGGAATGAAATTTCTATTTTAGAGCATCAAACTTTTATTAAGTAATTGAGGATGACTCAGTAGGTCGGCACATTAAAATAACACTATTTTACGTTTTGTAAATCAAATCAAAAGCCCCTCAGAAAGGTAAATAGAGTTAAGTTTACAATCTGTAAGGAACAATGAAACTATAACGTCGACCTAACTTACCTGGAGAGCGCACCAGAATTATTTGTTGAACAATAGGACATTGCGTCCTTCGAGCAAGTCTTAGATGAAGATTGGTTGTCTTGATTACCTTAAACTTGAAGATATCGCTATTGTCATCGCTAAAGTCATGAGTGTTTCCGTGAACCGCCAAATAATTTACCCCGACAGTGATGGTCAGCCCATGGCAGATAACACCAAGCAATTTCGCTGGATTGTCCTCATTAAAGAAAACTTAGAACTGCTCTTTGCTGACCGCCCAGATGTTTTTGTTGCCGGCGATTTGCTGTGGTATCCCGTGCAAGGGCATCCTGAAATTCGCGTTGCGCCCGATGCCATGGTCGTCTTTGGCCGACCGAAAGGAGATAGAGGATCTTATCGACAATGGGAAGAAGAGAATGTTGTGCCGCAAGTGGTGTTTGAAATCCTCTCTCCGGGCAATCGGGTGAAAGAGATGACTCGGAAACTGCAATTCTATGAGCGTTATGGCGTTGAGGAATATTATATTTATGACCCGGATGATAACGAATTGGAAGGACTGCAACGAAAAGAAGGCAATTTGCAGCTAGTGGAAGAAATCAACGGCTGGGTCAGTCCGAAACTAGGAATTAAATTTGTTTTGAGTGCAGAAACTTTGGAAATTTATCGTCCTGATGGTAGGAAGTTTTTGTCTTCTCTAGAGTTGGAACAACAGCGTCAGCAAGCGACGCAACGCGCGGAACAGGAATCCCAACGAGTACAACGTTTAGCGGCGCAATTGCGGGCATTGGGTATTGACCCCGAAGCTTGAAAAATCGTAAATCAAAACGGGTTGCGGTAAAGCAAAATCAAAAAAATATGGTTGCAGAATCCCAACAGTCACAAAAACATCTCTATGAAACTGATTACCATCTCTGGCTCTTGGAAACGGTGAAGCAGCTCGAAAGTCGAGAGTTGGAAGCCCTGGATTGGGAGAATTTAATTGATGAAGTTTTAGATTTGAGCAAACGAGAAAAGAGAAAGCTGCAAAGTTTATTAAAACGGTTATTTGAGCATTTACTAAAGGTGAAATACTGGACAAGTGAAGTAGAGAGAAGTCGTAGACATTGGCGAGGAGAAATTGCGAACTTCCGCCAACAAATTAAGTATCAATTAGAAGACAGTCCAAGTTTAAAGCCTTTCTTAAAAGAAATCTTTCATCAATCTTATCAAGATGGGAAAGTGATTGCCTCGGAAAAATCAGGATTGCCATTGGATGCCTTTCCCTCTGAACCAATCGCATCCCTAGAAAAAGTATTAGATGAAAACTGGTTGCCTTAAGCTTTGCTGGGTTTACTATCAGTCTCAAATCGACAATTGACGAACCGACATTTCTCCTGGCGGAGTGTATTTATTTTAGATTTCTCTTTTTTTGGTAGAGAGTAAAAATTAAAGGATTCAATAAGACTTAATTTGTAATATAAGGGTTTAATATTAATGCGGTTTAAGTTTCCCGCTTGGATACGGCAATTCTTGAAAGCAACGCAATTTTGGCAAGATAACTATTTAATTCTGCGCGAGTTTAAGAACTTTCGCTGGATTGCAATCACAGCGATCGTTTGTACGTTGCTGAGTGCCTTTTTTGAAGGGGCAACCGTGGGGTTAATTGCCTCTTTTTTACAGGGGCTAACGAATCCTAGCGAGCCACCGATTCAAACCGGAATTACCTGGTTTGATCGCTGGTTTTTAGCAACGGAAGCTTCTGCAATAGCAAGAATTTATCGGCTTTCAGCACTAATTTTAGTGGCGATTTGGGCAGGGTAAGCGCAAGAAAATTTAGGTCTCAAATAGGTTAGAGTATAAAGGAATCGAAGCGTTAAGAACTTGCAACAAATACGCCACATCCATGCTAGCTCGTTTCGCTTTTTGACGAGTGC
>JAAANX010000029.1 GCA_009909085.1 Cyanobacteria bacterium GSL.Bin1
GAAATGGGCGATCGCGCTAGTAGCCGGAATTGTTCTCATCGCGATCGCTGCCAGTTTTGAGTCTCAGCGCGATCGGATGATTTCTACGTTTCAAACCTGGCGAGCCCGCTTTCAAGAATGGGAATAAAACGCGCTAGGCAATAGGGAATCGGGAATCGGGAATCAAAGATTCTCCTTGTCCCCTTGTCTCCTTGTCTCCCTTATCCCCCCTACCTCCCTTGTCCCCCTTGTCTCTCCTCAACCCATCATTTCCCAACTGACCGACGACGATGTCCGTTCTTCTCGATAGAGTGCAATTGGGGTCATCTTCTTAAGTAAGCTAGAATATGATCGCTAGTTTCTGTTGTTCCAATCATGATTTCAGCCCCATGCAATCGGAATGGCAAACTAAGTTGTTCTCAATAAACTAGCACTGGTCGTTCCTTAATCAATTCAACCTAAAAATTACAATGTCTAGTGTAGAATCGCCCGTAGCACCGGAAGAATCTCAACCGATCAAACTGCCAAAAACCAGCGAGTCTGAAAAACTGAAACGGATTCGCCACACCGCTTCTCATGTTATGGCAATGGCAGTGCAACGGTTGTTTCCTGACGCACAAGTGACGATTGGTCCTTGGACAGAAAATGGATTCTACTATGATTTTGATAAACCCGAACCTTTCACCGAACAAGACTTAAAAGCCATCAAAAAAGAGATGGTGAAAATTATTAAACAAAAATTGCCGGTGATTCGGGAAGAAGTGAGTCGGGAAGAAGCCCAAAGACGGATTGAAGAACTCCAAGAACCCTACAAACTGGAAATTCTTAGTGACATCCAAGACGGTCCCATCAGTATTTATCATTTAGGGGAACAATGGTGGGATTTGTGCGCTGGTCCCCACGTGGAAACCACTGGCGATCTCAACCCGAAAGCAATTGATATCGAAAGCGTGGCGGGGGCGTATTGGCGCGGTGATGAAAATAATCCACAGCTACAACGGATTTATGGCACCGCTTGGGAAACTCCAGAACAGCTAGCAGAATATAAACGACGGAAGGAAGAAGCCCTGAGACGGGATCATCGTCGTCTGGGCAAAGAACTGGGACTCTTTTTATTTAGCGATGTGGTGGGTCCGGGGTTACCCTTATGGACGCCCAAGGGAACCATGTTACGGACGCTGTTAGAGGACTTTCTCAAACAGGAACAACTCAAACGGGGTTATTCTCCTGTTGTTACCCCTCATATTGCTAGAGTTGATTTATTCAAAACTTCCGGACACTGGCAAAATTACCATGAAGATATGTTCCCGTTAATGGCAGAAGATGAAAAAGCCGCTGCCGAGGAACAAGGGTTTGTTCTCAAGCCCATGAATTGTCCGTTTCACATCCAAATTTATAAGAACGAACTCCATTCCTATCGCGATCTCCCCATCCGCTTGGCTGAGTTTGGAACGGTTTATCGTTATGAACAATCGGGAGAATTGGGGGGATTAACCCGAGTGCGCGGCTTTACCGTTGATGACTCTCACCTATTTGTCACCCCAGAACAACTCGATGATGAGTTTCTCAGTGTGGTGGATTTAATTCTTTCGGTTTTCAAGAGTCTGCAATTGACGAATTTTAAAGCTCGCTTGAGCTTCCGCGACCCCAATTTGGATAAATATATTGGATCGGATGAAGCCTGGAATAAAGCCGAAAATGCGATTCGCCGCGCTGTGGAAAAATTGGGCATGGACTATTTTGAAGGAGTTGGTGAAGCAGCCTTTTATGGTCCGAAGCTCGATTTTATTTTCCAAGATGTTCTCGAACGAGAGTGGCAATTGGGAACCGTGCAAGTGGATTATAATCTGCCCGAACGCTTTGATTTAACTTACATGGCGGAAGATGGAACCAGAAAACGCCCTGTGATGATTCACCGCGCGCCCTTTGGTTCGGTGGAACGTTTAATCGGTATTTTAATCGAGCAGTATGCTGGTGATTTCCCCTTGTGGTTAGCCCCGGAACAAGTTCGCTTATTACCGGTTAGCCAGGAACAATACGAGTTTGTCCAACAAGTGGCAACGCAAATGCAGCAAGCGGGGATTCGCGCCCAAGCTGACTTGAGTGGAGAACGCTTAGGCAAATTAATTCGCAATGCCGAGAAGCAAAAAGTCCCTGTGATGGCAGTGGTAGGGGCAAAAGAAGTGGAAGGCAATAGCTTGAGTGTTCGCACGCGGGCTTCGGGTGAGTTAGGGAGTATGGCGGTAGGACAAGCGATCGGAAAACTAGAAAGCGCGATCGCGTCCTATGAAAATTTCTAAAGTTCTAATACGTGGAAATTTTCAGTAACATCCGATAGAGGTCTTTGGGAAAATCCACAACCCCTTCTTTATGGTAATTTTTAATCACACTAATTAAGTGACAAATGAAGTCAGCATTTTGTAGGCTAATCTCATAGCTGTGCTCGGCACTGCCTTCAAACTGTAAGCGAAAACGAGTTTGCTCTAAGGGAAGAGAAGAGATGGTCCAGGTTGCGATAAAAGGAATCGGTTTTCCCCCTTCAATCGGTCGTTGCCCTTCTAATCTTCCCTCTTTATAGAGGCTAATCGCTAAGGGTAACCAGCTTTTTTCTTTTGGAGCATAAGGGCTATAAGGAATAACGGTGTCTCTACCAGCAGGTTTCAAGTTTTCAATTGCCATATTGAGCTTCCATCGTAAAAGTTGTCCAAAAAAATGAGTAGGATAACAGACTATCATTGATTGATTGTTGTGCCCATTCCCTATCTTAAGCATTAAGTTCCATTCGTCCAAACTAATGATGAAAACCAGCTTACTCACCCCCTCCACTCAAACTAAGCCAAAATTTAAGCCCTCTGATCTTGTCAAGGGGAATCCCCTGAGTGTGGCACCCATGATGGATCGTACAGATCGCCATTTTCGCTATTTGATGCGGCAAATTACGCGTCAAACTCTGCTATATACAGAAATGGTGACGATACCAGCGATTATCAATGGCGATCGCGCTAAACTATTAGATTTTTCCCCAGCAGAACATCCCCTCGCGTTGCAAATTGGCGGAGATAATCCTGAACAAGCTGCCGAATGTGCTCGCATTGCTGCCGATTGGGGCTACGATGAGATTAATCTCAATGTGGGCTGTCCCAGTGATCGAGTCAAAAGCGGGAACTTTGGCGCGTGCTTAATGGCACAACCGGAGATTGTGGCGCGGGTGGTAGAGGCGATGCAACAGGCGGTCGATCTGCCCGTTACCGTCAAGCATCGCATTGGAGTTGATGAGCGCGATCGCTATGAAGATCTGGCAGATTTTGTGAAAACCGTTGCCAATGCTGGCTGTGGGAGATTTACAATTCATGCCCGTAAAGCATGGTTACAGGGCTTGAGTCCAAAAGAAAACCGCAATGTTCCCCCCTTACGCTATGCCGATGTTTATCGTCTCAAACAGGACTTTCCCCAGCTTTTTATTGAAATGAATGGCGGGATCAAAACGTTCTCTGAAATTAAAGACCATTTGCAGCAGGTTGATGCGGTGATGATTGGACGGGCGGCTTATGATAACCCTTATTTATTCGCTGCGGTGGATCAAGCGATTTATGGAGAAGAAAACCCCTCTAGCAGTATGAAAGATGTGGTAACCGCCATGCTTCCTTATGTTGAGTATTGGGTCAGTCAGGGCATCAAACTCAACCGGATAACGCGCCATCTAATCCATTTATTTAATGGACAACCGGGGGCAAAAGCTTGGCGGCGCTATCTCACGGAAAAAGGGTGTGAATCTCACTCGGGTGCAGAAGTGGTTGAACAAGCCTTAGCGTTAGTCCAACATCGTCTTTAAACCGCGACGAGGGGTCCATTGAATGGCCCCGTTTTGTCCGGTGACGTAGAAATCAATCTCTTTTTGAGTCAGGCTTGCTTGCAGTTCCTCGGAGACTTGATTCGTTACCGCGATCGCGCTTTCTAATCCGACTGCTTCCAACCAACTCTGACTGATTCCTTGCCCTTGCCATAACAAAATATCAATTTGATTAACATCAGCAGTAACAGTGGGAAGACTGTGACGGGGATGTTGTAAAATGCCCCATTGTTTCTGGTCCCAATTAAGGGTGAGTAACATCGGAGTGGATTGTTTGATGTTGAGATTTTGTTGATTGACTAGATTTGTATGAGCAGAAATGGCTTGTTTAGACGTGAAATTGGCGTTGGATTTTTCCTGAATTTCATTTTCGAGAAGGGGGGAATAAAATAATTGCTTGAGATCAACCACTTGACTTAAAACTTGCCATTGGTTCTGAGGATCCAGTGCAATTGCCGTATTAATGGTTTGAATGCCTTCTTGCTGTAAAAAGGGGACAAGAGTATAGCGAATGGTTGCTTCCTCCCCACAATTAATTAGCGTAATATGACCTCGATTTTGAATTAAGATGACAGCGGGTTGATCCGTGGCAAAAACCGTCATTTGTCTTAAGGAAAGTTTTTGATTAATAATCGGTAGAATCATCAGCGCGATCGCGACAAGTGTGACCCCTTGCCACAGCTGTTTTCCTTTAGGAAACTGCCAAACAAAAATAATCAAACCATACACGCCAATTAATTGCCATAATGCAACTTTTCCAAATAATAAATAGCTTCCGGGCAGTTGATTAAACCCAGAGACTAAAGCCATTAAGCCCTGCACGAAGGGGGAAAGTAGTAGCGCGATCGCGCTTCCCAAACTCGGTATTATTAAACCCACAAACCCGCTAATCATACCACCTAAAATAATAAAAACGGCAAAAGGCGTCACAATCACATTGAGGAGGATACTATAAGTGGCAACAGTTCCAAAATGAAACAATTGTAACGGAAAAACCCAAGGAAAGACAGCAATCGGAACTGCGATTAAAGAGGCAAGTGTGGGTGGCAGAAAATCCCACTTTTCCAATAAAACCGGAAGCGTAATAATTAACCCTAAGGTTGCTAAAAAACTAAATTGAAACCCCAGGTCAGTGACCCATAAGGGATTAATTAATAATAAAAGGGTTGCAATAACGAGCAGCGATCGCGTTGAATTCACTTTCCGTTCCGTCAGTAATCCCAACAATCCCGCAACGCCCATTAAGCTTGCTCTTAAAATTGAAGGTTGTAAGCCCGTTAACCCCACATAAAGCATTAAAACACCTAACCCCAGTGCAAAGCGTAGCGAAACTTTGAACGGTTGAGTCACTCCTAAGATAACGCCGAGCAAGAGCGAAACATGAAACCCAGATGCTGCTAAAAAATGAGCGAGCCCCGCTTTGAGAAATTGATCCTGAATGGCGTAGGGTAAATTGACCGCTTTGCGCCCTAAAACGGTTGAACTGACCAGTTCTCCTTGGGGACTGCCTAAGGCTTGCTGATGAACCTTAACTATTCTGTCTCGTAATTGCCAAAATCCCCAATTATTTTCTTTGATAACCGTTACCTCTCGCCCACTGATTCCGGCAAACGCACCATTTTCTTTCAGATAATTGCCAAAATCAAACTGTCCGGGATTTTTGGGGGGAGACGGTTGATAAAGATAGCCAGTTACTTCAATGCTTGAACCAGCATTCAGTTGCTCCTCCAATGTAGCGGGAACCGTTGTATAAAGTTTTCCCGTTTGTTGTCCAATTTGGTCTTTAACCGCTTCTACCCTTAACCAAAACCTTAATTGACCACTGCGATTGAGAGTTGGCGCGTCTAAGATTTTTCCCTTTACGGTTACGACAATGCCATTTTCTCCTTCAGGAATGATTTGACTGATATCACTTCCTACTAACTTGGGAGAACGAATCGAGAAAGAACAAAATGCAATAATCGCCACTAAACTAACCGCTAATCCGGTGCGCCATTGCAAGCCCCACCCATTATCAATTGGGGCAACTTTTAGTAAAATTGCCCCTCCCATAAATATCGTCAGTGTAATCGTTAGCCCATATTGCTCAAAACCTGAGGCAATTAAAAGACCAATGATATAAGCGAAACAAAACAGCGGAATTTCCTTGGCATACATTGTTCTAGCCCACACAGCGCCGGTTAGCTTAGACAAGGCAATCATAACGCTGTCAAGGAGATTCGAGAAACCGTAAAATCCGTTGATGATCAACGTGATCCCTGTTAAGGATCACGCAAAGAAAACACTAAAAGGACTGAAAGATCCACGGCATTCTCGGGTTAGCTTCTCATCAGCTTGCACTCAGCAGCACGAGAAATATTCTGCAACTCAATATCAGGACAAGTGCGCTTACATAAGCCGGTTAAGACATTACCCGGTCCCACTTCTATCAGTTGGGAAACGTTTTCCTCAGCCAATTTAAGCAGCGTTTCTCGCCAACGCACTCTTCCTGTCATTTGTTCCATCAGATGGGTTTTTAGTGCTGTTGCCTCAATGGTCGGAACCGGATTAACATTCGGCAAGACCGGAATAATTGCCTCGCCAAAGGAGACTTCATCGAGGAGTCGTTTATAATCTTGGGCGACGCTGTCCATGAGGGGAGAATGAAACGCTCCAGAGACGTTTAAGGGAACTGCTCGTTTTGCTTTCACTTCCTCTAATACAGCATCTACAGCCTCTGGCGTTCCCGAAATAACAACCTGCTGCGGACTATTATCGTTTGCCAGTACAGCATCATTATTTTTATCAAGGGCTGCTTCTAATTGGGCGCGATCAATCTTCATCAGCGCTACCATCTTGCCACCCGCAGCGGTATCCATTAATTTTGCCCGTTGTTGGACTAACCGTAACCCCGCTTCAAAACTAAAGACACGACCGGCATATAAAGCGCTATATTCCCCTAAGCTATGACCGGCAACATACTGGGGCAGATAACCCGCCTCATCAATTAAAAGGTCAATTAGGATCGACTCCACTACATAGAGACAAGGCTGGGTATAGAAAGTGCGGGAAAGATTGGCTTCATCTTGACGACAGGTATCGAGAACAGACCAACCTAAAATCTCCTCGGCTTTTTCAAATCGGTCTTTACCGAGAGACGTTTCTACTAAATCTGCCTCCATGCCAACGGTTTGGGAGCCTTGTCCGGGAAAAACAAAAGCCAGTTTGCTCATTTTAATTGGTTATTTACAATACAGTTCTTAAGGTTCAATTTGCCATTGTACGATCGCGCTTCCCCAAGTTAACCCGGCACCAAAGCCAGACATCGCAATAATATCCCCTGATTTTAGCTTCCCAGCTCGCTGGGCTTCATCTAAGGCTAACGGAATTGACCCTGCTGAAGTATTGCCATAACTGGCTAAATTACTAATCACCCGTTCTAAGGGCAGATTTAAGCGCTGTGCCACTGCATCCATAATCCGTTGGTTGGCCTGATGGAGTAGCAACCAGTCCACTTGTTCTGCTGTTAAATCAGCGTGAAACAACGCTTTAGAAATCACTTCCGGAACTTTTTCCACCGCAAACCGATAAACTTCTTTTCCCTTCATCGTAATCGGTTGATAATTCCCTTGACTCACCTGAATCGAATTGATTAGACTCTTATCCGTTCCTTGATGAGACAAATTCAAGGTATGACTGAGTTTACCATCACTACACAATTCAAATCCTAACAAGCGATCGCGCTCAGGAGCAGTTGCTTCAATCACCACTGCCCCTGCACCATCTCCAAATAAAATGCAAGTGCTGCGATCCGACCAATCCACCCAACGGGAGAGTAAATCGGCTCCAATGAGTAAGACTTTTTCATAGGCACCGGTGCGGATAAATTGAGCCGCATTCACCAAACCAAAAACAAAACCAGAGCAAGCAGCGGTGAGATCAAAGGCAACCGCGTGAGTGGCACCAATTGCCGTTTGTACACTCACGGCACTGCCAAATAAATCATCGGGGGTTGAGGTGGCTAAAATGACTAAATCAATTTCTTGGGGATCCACTTTTGCCATGGCGAGGGCTTGACGGGCTGCTGTTGCTCCCATATCAGTTAAGGATTCTCCCGGTGCCGCAACACAACGCTGTTTAATTCCGGTGCGAGTCGTGATCCACTCATCAGAGGTTTCCACCATCTGCGCTAAATTTTCGTTCGTTAACTGACCCGACGGTGTTGCAGAGCCACTCCCTGTAATCGCAATTCCTGCTGAATATAATCCGTTCCTCATGCTTCTCCTTTAGGCTTCGGGGGGTTGGCTACTCACAGTCGAATCAGACATTGACGTTTGCTCTACCGTCTCTTTTGCTTCTGCGGAAACCGTAGTATAGGAACGAAGACGAGTTAAAACTTTTTCATCCACAGCATCTTTAGCCAAGCGAATGGCATTGTAAATCGAAGGCGCTTGGGAACTGCCATGACTAATCATACAGATCCCATCCACCCCCAGTAATAACGCGCCCCCATGTTCAGCATGATCGACCCGTTGTTTAATCCGTTTTAAATTGGGTTTGAGTAAAGCTGTTCCCACCATGCCATTTAAGCCTTGAGGAAGCTCTTCTTTGAGAATATTAAGTAGAACTTCGCCAATTGCTTCTGCAAACTTGAGGACAACATTTCCCACAAACCCATCACAGACAATGACATCAAAGTTTCCTGACAAGACATCTCGTCCTTCCGCATTGCCAACAAAAGGAATCTGTGGATTAGCACTCATTAACTGGTGAGCGCGAATCGATGCTTCATTTCCTTTGGAAGGTTCTTCACCAATATTCAGGAGTCCGACTTTCGGTTCCGTATTCCCTAGAACATACCGACTGTAAACGGTTCCCATCAAACCAAATTGTTCTAAATACTTGGCACGACAGTCCACCATTGCGCCAGCATCCAGGATAATCACTGATTTTCCAGCAATGAGTGTCGGGAGAATGGCACCAATTGCTGGGCGATCAATCCCTTTTAAGCGTCCTAATCGTAACAATGCTGCTGCCATGGCAGCGCCGGAATGTCCCGCAGAAACTACAGCTTCGGCTCGTTCTGCTTTGACCATGTCCATTGCCACATTGATGGAAGCTTGGCGTTTCCGCTTCAGCCCTGCCATGGGTTCTTCTGACATTTCAATGACTCCATCGGCAGGAACGATCTCGAGATGAGGATTGGTGGCACTGCCTGATGATTCGAGGTGGGGCTGAATTTGTGCAGGATCGCCAACCAAAAGAATATCGACGTCAAGTTCTTCTGTGGCTCGGATAGCCCCTGTGATAATTTCGCCGGGAGCATGGTCGCCTCCCATGGCGTCAACTGCAATTTTTGCGCGAGTCGATCCCATAAATCAAATTAGTAGAAACGTTGAGGATTTTAAAAAGCCCTTTGGGGGCGGAAATTAAAACTAAACAGTTAAATTTTAAGTGAAAACAATAAACCGATGTCTCTCTAAGATAGATTACAGGTTGTTGGCACAACTGACTAGTAGGGTTTTCTAGGTAATGGAAAATTTTCTGAATGTGAGTGCTGCATGCACTGATAACTTTGCCATTGACCTCTGGGCTGCTGATGCTCGAAGAATGGTTAAAATTACCTTTGAGAAATTACGAAGCCCCAGAATCCAAAAATGGGGATTGAGCTTCACTTGCTCCGCTTTGCTTGGTAGACGTGAGGCTTCTCCTTGATGAAGCTAATGGTGGTTGAGCATGATCTGGAATTTAATTGTTTGGAGTGGGTTAATTGGGATCTTACGAGGATGGGGAACGGAGCCTCCTCCTGTGACACCGGTGCAGGAGCTAGCTTGGGAGGAATTAGCTCTATTTTCCCTGCCTCATGATCCTGAGCCAAGGATTGACAAGACAATCGGAAACTATTTACAAAATTTATCTCAATTGCGAGTTGCAACGAATTCGCAGGGAATTTGGTTGGCCTCAGATTGGTGGACTTTTGCGGATCATCGAGGAACGATTCCGCAGTCAGCTGCTTCTTTAACGAAGATTGCAACCAGCTTAGCGGCTTTAGAAACCTATGGGAGCAATTATCAGTTTGAAACCCGAGTCAAGCACACGGGTGTGATGCAAGCGGGAGTACTGCAAGGAAATTTAATTATTGAGGGAGGTGGCGATCCGTTTTTTGTCTGGGAAGAGGCGATCGCGCTGGGCAATCGCTTAAATGAACTGGGGATTCAAGCTGTAACAGGCGATTTAATCATCACCGGCGATTTTTTTATGAATTACGAGGCCAGTCCCCAAAAATCGGCTCAACTTTTAGCGCAAGGGCTCAATTTCCAACGCTGGTCCAAGGCAGCCCAGCAGCAGTACCAAACCCTTCCTTCGGCAACACCTCGCCCGCAAGTGGAAATTGCTGGAACAGTGATCGTGGAGAAAACGGCGGATTTTCCCAATACGACTCCCCTCATTCGCCATCAATCCTTACCGCTCAAACAAATTCTGCAACAAATGAACGTTTACAGTAACAATCAACTCGCCGAATTAATCGCGCGATCGGTCGGTGGGGTGGAACAAGTGGAAGCTATTGTTACTAAAGCTACTGGTGTTTCCTCACCCGAAGTCCAACTGAGCAATGGTTCGGGGTTAGGCGTGGATAATCGCTTATCGCCGCGAGCAGTAGCCAAAATGCTCCAGGTCATGCAGCAACAATTAGCAGCCCAAGGCAGTCATCTGGGGGAAATTTTACCCGTCGCTGGGATTCAAACCGGAACCGTGCGCGATCGCGCTATCCCGCAAGGGATTCCTGTCAAAACCGGAAGCTTGTGGAATGTCAGCGCTCTAGCGGGAATAATGAACACCGAACGTCACGGACGGGTTTATTTTGCAATTATTAACCAAAATGGCAATCTTGATACCTTCCGCCGAAAACAAGATCAACTCTTGCAAAACTTACAAGGCTACTGGCAGTTAATTCCTTTTGATCAGAATGTTGCTGTACAACTGGGGGATCCGAATCGGCAAAAGTTGATTAGTCATTAGTCATTGGTCATTGGTCATTGGTCATTAGGGAATGGGGAATGGGGAATGGGGAATGGGGAGTTAATTATAATTACTTTCCTTTCTTCGCTTTTTTCGCCGCTTTGCGCTCTTTTTCCTTTTGTTTTTGTTTCTCCCGTTTGGCTTGCTGTTTTGCTTCTGCTTGTGCTCTTTCTTCAGCTATGCGAACGGCTTGAGCGGCTTCTTCTTTCTTTTCTAAATAATAGTGGTAGTCCCCCTCGTAAACGACTAATTCCCCTTCACTAATTTCGACAATTTTTGTTGCCACTTGCGAGATGAAATAGCGGTCGTGAGAAACAATAAGCGCTGTCCCATCATAGTTTTGGAGAGCGGATTCAATCGTTTCTTTTGCCGGAATATCTAAATGGTTGGTCGGTTCATCTAGTATTAATAAATTAACCGGTTGTAAGAGCATTTTGGCAAGAGCAAGTCTGGCTTTTTCACCACCACTGAGAGTCGCAACTTTTTTCTTCACTGTATCCCCGCTAAATAAGAACTTGCCTAGTAAAGCTCTAATGTCTTCATATTTCCAATCAGGGACCGCTTTTTGAATTGTTTCCTCAACCGTTAAGGTCAGGTCAAGGGCTTCTGCTTGGTTTTGCTCAAAATAGCCGGGAATGACATTGTGTTGACCTAAGTTAACCGCTCCTTCGGTGGGCGTTTCTAGACCCATAATTAAGCGGAGAATGGTGGATTTTCCAGAACCATTGGGACCTAAAAAGGCAATTCGATCGCCGCGTTCAACTAATAAATTAGCACCGAGGAATAGGATTTTATCATCATAAGTATGAGTTAAATCTTCAATTTTGACGACTTCTTGGCCGCTGCGAGGGGCAGTGGGAAATCGAAACTGAAGACCTTTGACTTTCGCGTCTGGGGCTTCAATTTCTTCAACTTTTTCCAGTTGTTTCTCTCGACTTTTGGCTTGCGTACTACGTGTAGCACTGGCACGAAAGCGCTCGATAAATTCTTCTTGTTTAGCAATTTCTTTCTGTTGACGCTCGTAAGCACTCATTTGGGCTTGCCGATTAAATTCTTTTTGTTCTAGATAACTGGAATAATTCCCAAGATAGGTTGTGGAGATCCCCCGTTCAGTTTCGACAATTTGAGTGCAGAGACGATCTAAAAATTCTCGGTCATGAGAGACAATCACCATTGGTGTGGTCAAATTTTTGAGATATTGTTCCAGCCATTCAATCGTTTCTAAATCGAGATGGTTCGTTGGTTCGTCCAAAAGCAGAACATCGGGATCTTGCAGCATCACTTTCCCCAGGCAAATCCGCATTTGCCAACCGCCGCTAAAACTGGTTACCGCGCGATCGCTGTCTTCGGGAATGAATCCTAATTCTGGCAATAAACAACTGATTTTAGTATCCAGTTGGTAGCCATCTTGGGCTTCAAATTCTTGCTGATAGCGATCCAATTTCCGAATCAGTTTATCGAGTTCCTCTGGTTCTGCGGTTTCCATTTGTTGCTGTACTTTTTCCAGGTTTTTTTGAACTTCGTTCGCTTGTTCAAAAACTCGCCATAGTTCTTGTCTAACCGTTAAGTTCGGATCAATGTCAAATTCTTGACTTAAACAACTAATCTTCAAAGCAGCAGGACGAATGATTTCCCCAGTGGTTGGTTCAGTTTTGCCCATAATCATCTTCAGTTGGGTGGTTTTTCCCGCACCATTTACCCCAACAAGTCCAAGCCGTTCTCCAGCTTTGACTTCCCAGTTAACATCCTTGAGGACTTCTCCGGTGGCATAAGTTTTACTAATTTTTTCGAGTCTGAGAATTGACATTGTTTAGATGATGATGCTGATTGACAACTGATTCATTCTCTATCCTATCTATTATTGCCCGTGAAAAACGGAGGCTCGAATGCTGAGTCTGGATTTAACTACTCTCTAGCAATAATCCTAAATTATTCTCTATTTTTTATTTACGAGAATTTATTTTCATTGATTTTAATCATGATCAGTGGAATTCTGAACGAGCTACAGATTAAAATTCAAGTAATCCTCTGATCAAACTGAGGAAATCAAAGCACTTTAATTTGAGATTAACTATTATGACCCATTCCAATGATCCAAAACACGAACAAGAACCCGATGATCTCAATGAGACAAATGAAAATAACGACACAAAAACTGGCTCTAATATCTCACCTGAGCAGGAGGCAGAAGCAGAACGTTTAATTCAACAAGAAAAAAAGATCCAAAAAGCGCAAAGAATTACGATTTCTCGAAAATTTAGTCAAAGTGTATCTTACTTGGTTGCTGCTTTAGAAATATTATTAGGATTAAGATTTCTCCTGTTAGTGACTGGGGCTAATCGTGAGAACATTTTTGCTAACTTTATTTATCGCCTTTCTGAACCTTTTTCCGCTCCCTTTTCTAATTTGTTTGGGACGATACAGTTTAATGGTGGCAATAATGTTTTTGACATTAACGTTCTCTTTGCCATGATTGTTTATTTACTTCTAATGATTTTAGTGAAATGGCTCATTAAAATTATTGCTAATCCTTAGAAAACTGATTGATTTAACCTAGCATTAATAGCTGTGGTTTGATCAACATAATTAAGCCAAATAAGAGCATAAATACACCAGAAAATAATTTCAAAATTCGTCCTTGATCTTCATTTAAACGAGAGGATTGGAAAGAATAGATAAAACTCACTAAAATTACTAGGAGTGGCAGAATATAAATAAGAGCATATAAAGCCGTCCAAGTTGTATAACAGAATCCGACATTTGTTGTGCAGTGATTGACTAAAGTTGTCATGTAAACAACAGGGAGAATTGCGGTACACCCTAATTCAATAATATTCACAAAAATGGCTAGCAAAATTGTTGCTCCTAAAGCAAGCCAAAATTGCTTGGATTCAACTTTAGCCCGGTTCAATTGTCTCGCAATTCCTCCGGCTCTTTTTGTAATTTTTAACTGTTGTTGTTCCGATAAAGAAAGAGAAATTGATTGCTTAAAGAAGAAGTAATCTTTAATATTAATGATGCCAGCTGCCGTTACGATCGCGCCTAAAATCACTAGTGCAATTGGACCATATTGTTCTAAAAAGAAGGATCCCACCAAAACCATCGCCATGATAAAACCAAAGTACATCACAGCTGAGGTCAAAATAAAGGTCGATCCCACAATGGTCATATCCGTTTTACTCTTGGTATAAGTGAGCAGAGAAAGCAGGATAATTAAAACGGTGAAGGCACAGGGATTAAACCCGTCAGCAAAAGCGATTACGCTTACAAATAAAGGGAAAGGTAACCCACCAGCGAGGTTTTGAATAACGGCGTCAGGTGTTAAAACAATAAAGGAAAAAACACTCAAGAACGTAATCCCTAATAACCCACCAATCCAGTACCGTTGACGTTGCGCAGTTGATAATTTTCCTTTAAAAAAGGGATAGCTAATAGCATATAAAAGTGGTAAGAAAAAGACCGACCAAGGTAAAGTAGAAACTGACTTTTCTTCTTGTACTTTATCCTTACTTTCAGGGATATTGAGAGGGGCGTTCAGTTCTTCTTCAATGGCATTAATAATTTGATTTTTATAGCCGATATAGGCTTTATAGCTGGAATTATATTCTAATTTTCCTTGCTCTTCGCTATAGCCGATAAAAGCGCGATCGCCGATCACAGTTCGCGGAACACCTGTTGCTTGAATATTATTTTCTTGTAAATAGTTTTGCCAAACTTCTGGTTGTTCACTTACTTCAATTCTGTTAACCTTTATCCCTTCATTGTTTTGTTCAATATAATTCAGGAGTGGTTTTTCGGCTACGCAATGGGGACAAGTTTTGCTGTAGTAAAAATCGACAATCACTGTCGTTTGTTCAGCGATAACAGAGGTTTGACTAGAGAAAAAAAGAGTGATAATCACTGTGAAAGTTAATAGCAGTGATTGTACAAGTAACTTGAAACGTTTCATGAGTTTTAATCCATAAAAGTTACACTAAATCTTAAATTCCCTTCCGTGACAGAGAGGGGTTGATAGCGCAGAATAGCGCGGTCATCACGCCAATTTTCTCGCCATTGAAACTTAACATTCCCTGAAACGACTCTGGTTTTATAAACCTTTCCCTCTAAGACTAAAGCAATTCTCGCTTCGCCATCAACATATCCTTTACCCATAATCAATAAGCCAGAGGTGGGTTTGCCAACGAATCTTTTTCTGAGGAGAAACTGTTGGTTTTCAGTCGGATTAGACAGTTGATGGAGTTGTGTCCTGGTTGTACAACTGGATAAGGATAACAGGAAAAATAGAGAAATGATTAACCTAAACCAATTTATCATATAGAATTTTCATTCATTAAAACAACCCGAGAACAGCAAATTTGAAGGTCGGAATGAGTAAATTGCTCGATAGTTGGATGACTAATCTGCTTTTAATACTAGTAAGGAAAAAGCTTGAACAAGGATATCTTCTTCTCCAGTGTAAACTGTTTCTCCTGATAATAAGCGCGGTTGATTGGTATCAATGACCGCTTGCCAAGACCAGGGTTGCAATGCCTGTGGCAGGGTAAAGGTCATTTCTTCATGATTACTATTGAAAAACAATAAGAAACTATTATCCAGGAACCGTTTTCCACGAGGATCCGGTGCGGATAATTCTTTTCCATTCAGAAATACGGTAATCGCTTTTGTCAATTGATTTTCCAGCCATTGTTCTTCAGTTAAATAACTTCCATCAGGATGATACCACCCTAAATCCCTAACTTCTGAGCCATGAATCGCACGACCTTGAAACCAGTTTCGACGATGAAAAACCGGATGTTGCTGGCGAAAGGCAATTAATTCTTGGGTAAAGGCTAGTAATTCTTTGTTTTCAGCGGATAAGTCCCAATTAAACCAAGTGAGTTCGTTATCTTGGCAGTAGGCATTATTGTTCCCCTGTTGGGTCCGTCCCATTTCATCACCGCCGAGTAACATAGGAACCCCTTGCGATAGCATGAGGGTGGTCAGAAAATTACGTTGTTGGCGCGATCGCTGCTGTAAAATTTCTAGGTCATCAGTTTCTCCTTCTGCCCCGCAATTCCAAGACCGATTGTGATCTTCTCCATCATGGTTATCTTCCCCATTAGCATGATTATGCTTTTCGTTGTAACTCACCAAGTCACGTAGAGTAAAACCATCATGGGCAGTAATAAAGTTAATACTGGCGTGAGGGAGTTTGCCATTGGCCTGATATAAGTCTGAACTACCTGTAAAGCGGTAAGCAAATTCACTTAAGGTATGCTCTTCGCCGCGCCAGAAATCGCGTACCGTATCCCGATATTTCCCATTCCATTCGGACCAGAGTAACGGAAAATTGCCGACTTGATAGCCGCCTTCCCCCACATCCCACGGTTCTGCAATTAATTTCACATTCGAGAGGACCGGATCTTGATGAATAATATCAAAGAACGCAGCCAAACTATTAACCGCATACAACTCTCGTGCTAATGCCGAGGCCAAATCAAACCGAAAGCCATCCACGTGCATTTCTTGCACCCAATAGCGCAAGCTGTCCATAATTAGCTTCAAAATTTGCGGGTGACGGACATTGAGAGAATTGCCACAGCCAGTAAAGTCCATGTAATAACGTAAATCATCCTTAACTAAGCGGTAATAAGCAGCGTTATCAATGCCCCGAAAACAAATAGTTGGTCCAAAGTGATTGCCTTCTCCAGTGTGGTTATAGACAACATCAAGAATTACCTCAATCCCTGCTTGATGCAGTGCCTTGACCATGCCTTTAAATTCTTTAATCTGTTCGCCTCTACTACCAGCAGCACTATATCCGGAATAAGGGGCAAAGTAGCCAATCGAATCATATCCCCAATAATTGCGAAGTCCTTTGTTAACGAGATGTCCAGGAGAGGCTAAAAAATGATGGATGGGTAATAACTCCACCGCTGTAATTCCTAAAGACTGAAGATGGTTAATGGCGGTGGGATGGGCTAAGCCCGCGTAGGTTCCCCGCAGATGTTTCGGAATTTTGGGATGTTGTTGGGTAAACCCTTTCACATGAACTTCGTAGATAATGGTTTCATGCCAGGGAATTTGTAGCAGTTGGTCGCCTTCCCAATCAAAAAAGGGATTGGTAACAACACACTTGGGAATCAAATGGCTATCATCCATATTGGAACAGGCTAAATCTTTTTCTTCTGCATCCCAAGGATAAGCAAAGCTTTCTTCTCCGTAGCCAATATCACCCATAATCGCCCGGGCATAAGGATCTAGCAAAAGTTTCTTGCGATTAAACCGATGCCCTTGTTTTGGCAGATAGTCCCCGTGAACCCGGTAGTTGTAACGTTGTCCAGGTTGTAATCCCGGAATGTAACCATGCCAAACATGATTATGCACTTCTCTTAAAGGGAGACGAATTTCGTGATCTTGTAGCGTGAATAAGCAGAGTTCAATTTCGGTTGCATTTTCCGAAAAAATTGCAAAGTTAACCCCTTCACCATCCCATGTTGCCCCTAAAGGAGTTGGTTTTCCTGGCCAAACGTCTAAATTCACGTTAATTGTTCCAATACATCGTTGTGCTTATAGTTTACCGGTTGGCAGCTGCTGTTAACCAACAAGCAACCATTGGGCTTTGGATCTTTCAATGTTAACGTCATCAGAAGTTGACTTAAATTTAATTAGGGCTGGGTTTCAAGCCTTATCAGAACCACTACGGCTGCCAATTTTAGAGTGATTTTAAGAACAAAAATGGTGTGTTTTTTTAAATCCAAGTTATTCTTTCACCTCAAAATTTTAAGAGAAGCGAACCTAGCGCGATCGCGCCAAGAGGGACGTTGGGTCTACTATTCTCTCAACTTCCCCCAACTGTTCGTTTTAGAAGAATACCTCAATCAACTGCGAGAAAATGCAGCAATGCGTCTGGCTCGGAAGTGCTCTGAATAATCAAGAAACTAATTATAGCTCACATTTAATACTTACAAATGATTTATTTCTGCTGTGACTTAATCACTTTTAACCGCTAAGGTGCGTAAGCGATTCAAAGCTGCTGCCAGTTCAAACCGTCGGAAATAAGCTAAATCGTGTTGCGGGGAAGGGGTCACGATATCTAATCCTTTCTTTTCGATATCCGCTAAAACTAAGTCTAAAATTTCAGGGAGGGTGCGTTTGCCATCCAAATACTGTTTCTTAGCATAAACAATGGCTGCCGCGATCGCGCGCAGTTGTCCCTTATCCACTAACTGTTCCACCGCTGCCAGATCAATCTCTTCATTGCCAAAAGACACCTCATCATCATCGCGGACTTTTACATTAACATCTTTTTTGCCCCGACTGGGATCAATACTATCGGGAAGGGGAATCCGAGGTGTAATTTTTCCGAAACTTTCTCCCCCTTCGGCAGCACGTTCGGTGCGATTTTCTTGGGCAATTAACTTCGCTTTTTCCGTCACTTCATAAGGCTGAAAATTCTCCATCGCGATTACGGTATCTGCCATATCAAAATAATCGCCACTGCCTCCCATCACAAGAATGGTCGAAACTTGATAATCCTGATCAAGCTGTTGAATCTTATCAATAAACGGCGTAATCGGTTCTTTCTCTTTACTAATTAACTGCTGCATCCGATGGTCACGAATCATGAAATTGGTTGCCGTTGTATCTTCATCCACCAATAACACTTTCGCACCCGCTTCTAACGCCTCAACAATATTTGCCGCTTGCGAAGTACTGCCACTGGCATTCGTACTGGAAAAATCAGTGGTGGATCGCCCTTGGGGTAACTGATTAATAAACGGAGAAATATCAACCCCAACTACATTTCTGCCATCTTCGGCGCGAATCTTCACTGCAGCGGGGTTCGTGACCACTAATTCTCGTCCATCATCGGGAATATGATTATAGACTCCCAATTCCAACGCCTGTAACAACGTCGATTTGCCATGATAACCACCGCCGACAATTAACGTAATCCCTTCAGGAATGCCCATGCCTTCAACGGTTCCGCGATTGGGACAATCGAAACTGACCGTTAACTCCGGTGGCGACTGAAAAGGAACCACATTTTGATCCGCTAACGGACGGTCATCCACTCCACTACGACGCGGTAAAATTGCGCCATTGGGAACAAATGCCGTTAAATTCTGTTGCGCTAACTGTGCCCGCAACCAGTCGGCATCTTCAGCCGTTTCCACATGATGACGAATGGCTTTTGGACTTAAAGATTGATAAATCAGGGCTTGATCCACAATTTCTGGAATATCCTCACCTAACATTGCTGCTGCTTGACGACCTAAAATGCGCCGTCCTTTCGCGGGTAAGCCAACAATAAAGCGCACTTCTACCTTTTCTTCATCCACCAGGACCGAACTACGTTCGATAATTTCTTGTCCAACGTTCGTAATCGCAATTAAACCACTTTTTCCGGTTCCCCGTGACGAAGTCATTTTTCCGGCAACTTGGCGAAATTGGCGTGTGAGATAATCTCGCAAGGCAATTTCCCGACTCGCAGACTGATAGAGAAACTCAGGAAATCCAGCAATGGCTTGAGGAATTTGCACTCGCAACTGTGAGGGAGAGGCAAAAGGGTCCCCTTGCACATAGTCAATGATGAGAGTGAAATCAATGAAATCATAACGCCCTTTAATCTCTTTATAGGCTTTGTAACTTGCGTTATCCAATCGCTGGAGAGTTGAACGTAATTGGTCTTGGTTTTGCATAATTTTAGGTTTCGTTATTCGTCATTAGTGGGCGATCAATTTTGTTTTGAGGGATGAGTGTGCTGATCTTTTCTCCCTTGTCTTCCTTGTCTCCCCTCTCCCAACTCAACCCATCATTTCAAACCTGACAGACTATTAGGAACAATTAGTAAGTGGGGAGTGAATCTAGTTTCCTCTTTCCTAATTAACTCACTGGTCAGTGATCGCTGAGTCTCCTAAAATAACTTAATGTACTATTCTGCACTCAAAAAACTCAGTCATGGCGCAAGCAAAAATTGGTGTAATCGGCGGTAGTGGACTCTATCAAATGGAAGCCCTACAAGATGTGGAAGAAGTCCAGTTAAAAACCCCCTTTGGTGACCCCTCCGATGCTTTTATTATTGGCACCTTAGAAGGAACCCGGGTGGCGTTTCTCGCCCGCCATGGACGCAATCACCACTTGCTGCCCACAGAGTTACCCTTTCGGGCAAATATCCACGCGATGAAGCAACTAGGAGTAGAATATATCATTTCTGCTTCTGCTGTCGGCTCTCTTAAGGAACAGGTTAAACCTTTAGATATGGTGATTCCCGATCAGTTTATTGATCGCACGCGCGATCGCGTTAATACTTTTTTTGGGGATGGCATTGTGGCACACATTGGCTTTGGCGATCCAGTGTGTGAAAAGTTAGGAGATATTCTTTATGATTCCATTTCCCATCTGGAGTTAGAAAATGTCACACCGCATCGCGGTGGCACTTATGTTTGTATGGAAGGACCCGCCTTTTCGACAAAAGCGGAGTCTTATCTCTATCGCAGTTGGGGGGCAGCAGTGGTCGGGATGACCAACTTGCCGGAAGCGAAACTTGCCCGAGAAGCCGAAATTGCTTATGGAACGCTGGCGTTAGTAACCGACTATGATTGTTGGCACGATGACCATGGTAGTGTCACAGTTGAGATGGTGATCGCCTATCTCAAAAAGAACGCCGTGAATGCACAAAAGGTGATCAAAGAAGCCGTGCGTCGGATTAATGAGAATCCACCGGTTTCTGAAGCTCACTCGGCACTGAAATATGCAATCTTAACCCCACTGGATAAAGCCCCCACTGAAACCAAAGAGAAATTAAAAGTATTTTTAGAAAAGTATTTGTAAAATTTTTGCTGACTGAAGTGAAGATTCAGACCTAGTAATCAGCCAGATTCCTACTCAAACATTAAGTTGATTTAGCAAAATAGGCGAGAATCCTACGACTACAGCCGTTAGGCTTAGTCGATAGATGAATCGCCATCAATCGAGGGGGTTCAATACCCCTGAGATTGATAACTTCCTGATTTGTTCTCTAA